>NZ_JBHVVI010000012.1:45519-124472 GCF_042883685.1 Kitasatospora sp. NPDC058190 | reverse complement strand
CGCCCCGGGCGGCCGCGGCCGGTGCCGCCGCCGGTGCCGCCGGTGCCGAGGGCGCGCCCGCGGTGCGGGCGGACCGGCCGCGGCGGACCCGGTCGGTGTCGGAGGGGTCGGCGAGCCAGACGGGTGCCGAGGCTCCGGCGGCCGCTGAGGCTGCGGCCGCTCCGGCCGCTCCGGCCGAGGGCGCCCCGCCCGTGCGGGCGGACCGGCCGCGGCGGACTCTCCCCCAGCCTTCGGCCGGGGGGACCCCCATGGTGTCCGAGGGGTCGGTCAGCCAGACGGCCGACGAACCGGCCGCCGAGCCCAAGACCCCCGCCCGGCCCCGGTCCTCCGACGCGCCCTGGCACAACCCGGTGCCCGCCCACGACGAGAAGCCGTCGGGTGAGCAGTCGGGCGAGCCGGGCGGGCAGCAGGACCAGAACCCGGCCGGCGCGGCCGACCAGGACGGAGACGGCGCGTGAACCTGCTCGACACGGTGCTCCGCTGCGTCGCCACCCTCGTCGTCTTCCTGCTCTTCCCGCTGGTCATCGGCCAGACCGAGCACAAGGTCATGGCGCACATGCAGGGCCGGCTCGGCCCGATGTACGCGGGCGGCTTCCACGGCTGGGCGCAGCTCGTCGCGGACGGCGTGAAGTTCGCGCAGAAGGAGGACATCGTCCCGGCCGGGGCGGACCGCCGGATCTTCCAGCTGGCCCCCGCCGTCTCGCTGCTGCCGTACCTGTTCGTGCTGCTGGCCATCCCGATCGGCCCGAACGGCTTCGTCGGCCAGGCCGTCGACGCCGGCCTGTTCTTCGTGCTGGCCGTGATGGGCGTCGGTGTGATCGGCAAGCTGATGGCCGGATGGGCCTCGGCGAACAAGTTCTCGCTGCTCGGCGGTCTGCGCACGGCCGCGCAGCTGATGTCGTACGAGCTGCCGATGGTGCTGGCGGCGGCCTCGGTGGCGATGGCCGCCGGCACGCTGTCGCTGCCCGGGATCCTGGACGCCTGGCAGTGGTACTGGCTGCCCTGGCAGATCATCGGCGCCTTCGTCTTCTTCACGGCCGGTCTGGCCGAGCTCCAGCGGCCGCCGTTCGACATGCCGATCGCCGACTCGGAGATCATCTTCGGCGCGTACACCGAGTACACCGGCCTGCGCTTCGCGCTGTTCCTGCTGTCCGAGTACGTGGGCATCCTGGTGGTGTCCGCGCTGACGGCGGTGCTCTACCTGGGCGGCTGGCACGGGCCGATGTCGGACCAGCTCGGCTGGCTCTGGATGCTCCTCAAGACCTTCGCGCTGGCCTTCGTGGTCATCTGGCTGCGGGTCACCTACCCGCGGCTGCGCGAGGACCAGCTGATGCGCTTCGCGTGGGTGGTGCTGATCCCGCTCGCGCTCGTCCAGCTGGCCCTCACCGGCATCATCAAGGTGGCGATCTCATGAGTTTCCCGGGTATCGGCCTTGCCAAGGGGCTGGCCGTGACGCTGCGGACGATGACGAAGAAGAGCGTCACCGCGCAGTACCCCGACGTGCAGCCGGTGCTGCCGCCGCGTTCGCGCGGCGTCATCGCGCTGCTGGAGGAGAACTGCACGGTGTGCATGCTCTGCGCGCGCGAGTGCCCGGACTGGTGCATCTACATCGACTCCCACAAGGAGACGCTGCCGGCCGCCGAGCCGAACGCGCGGGCCCGCACCCGCAATGTGCTGGACCGCTTCGCCATCGACTTCTCGCTCTGCATGTACTGCGGGATCTGCATCGAGGTGTGCCCCTTCGACGCGCTGTTCTGGTCGCCGGAGTTCGAGTACGCGGAGACGGACATCCACGAGCTGACCCACGAGCGGGAGAAGCTCCGGGAGTGGATGTGGACCGTCCCGGCGCCGCCGGCCCTGGACCCGGCGGCCGAGGAGCCCAAGGAGATCGCCACCGCGCGCAAGGCGGCGGACAAGCTGGCGGCCGCGGCCGCTCTTGAGGAGAAGGGTGACGACGCATGACCGCCGCTGCCACGCTTCTCGCGGCGACCGGTTCGTTGGAGCCGGCCGCCCGTTCGTTCCTGTCCCCGACCGGCCAGGAGATCGTCTTCCTGCTGGTCGGCATCGCGGTGCTCGGTTCGGCGATCGTCGCCGTGACCACCAAGCAGCTGGTGCACGCCGCGCTCTGGCTGGTGGTCGCGCTCGGTGGGCTGGCGGTGGAGTTCCTGCTGCTCACGGCCGAGTTCATCGCCTGGGTGCAGGTGCTGATCTACCTGGGCTCGGTGATCGTCCTGGTGCTGTTCGGACTGATGCTCACCAAGGCGCCGATCGGGCGCTCGCCGGACGCCGACTCCAAGAACCGCTGGGTCGCCCTGGTCGTGGCGCTGGCCTCGGCCGGGACGCTCGTGACGCTGGTGGTCGACGCCTTCCGGAGCTCCTGGATCGACCTCGGCACGGGCGGCGGCTCGGCCTCCGTCACCGGGGCCAGCCTGTTCCGGCACTGGGTGCTGCCCTTCGAGGCGCTGTCCGTGCTGCTGCTGGCGGCGCTGGTCGGCGCGATCGTGCTGTCGCGCGGCTCCAAACGGCGGGTGCCGGCGCCCCGGGCGGGCAAGCTGCGTGCCGGGCGGCCGGTCGGGTCCAACGGGACGGTCGCCGCGACCGCGCCCACGCCCTCCGCACCCGCGTCGTCCGCACCCGCGTCGTCCGCGTCGGAGGAGAGCTGATGCACCTCGCCTACCCCGTCGTCCTCGCCGCGCTGCTGTTCAGCGTCGGCGTGTACGGCGTGCTCGCCCGGCGCAACGCCGTCCTGGTGCTGATGTCCGTCGAGCTGATGCTCAACGCCGTCAACCTCAACCTGGTCGCCTTCGACGCCTGGCTGCGTGACTCGCTGCACGCCGGGCAGGCGCTCACCCTGTTCACCATCACCGTCGCCGCCGCCGAGATCGGGCTGGGGCTCGCCATCGTCCTGCTGCTGTTCCGGGCCCGGGGCACCGCGGACATCGACCGGGCCACCGCGCTCGGCGACCCGGCCGAGACGCTCCCCGTCGAGGAGGCGCCGAACGGAGCCGAGGCGCTGAAGGGCCAGGCCGCCGCATGAACCTCGCCCTGCCCGCCCTCGTCCCCGCGCTGCCTGCGCTCGGCGCCGCCGCGACCCTCGCCGTCGGCAAGAAGGCGCCCGGACTGGCCCGGCCGCTGGCGATCGTCCCGGTCGCCGTCTCGGCCGTGCTCGCCCTGGTGGTCGCCCTCCAGCTCGGCACCGGCCAGGCCCTGGACGCCGCAACCCGGCTCACCCCGACCGGCGGCCCGGACATCGCGCTCGCCATCCACCTGGACGGCTTCAGCTCGCTGATCTCCGTGCTGGTCGGTGTGGTCGCCACCTGCGTCCAGGTCTACTCGACCGCGTACCTGAAGTCCGACCCCCGCTACCCCTCGTACGCGGCGCTGGTCTCGCTGTTCACCGCCGCGATGTTCCTGGTGGTCTACTCGGGCGACCTGATCGTGCTGCTGGTCGGCTGGGAGGTCATGGGCGTCTGCTCGTACTTCCTGATCGGCCACCACTGGGAGACCGCGGACGCCCGCTCGGCCTCGCTCAAGGCCTTCCTGGTCACCAAGCTCGGCGACGTGCCGTTCCTGTTCGGGATCTTCCTGCTCGGCGCGGACGCCGGCAGCTTCCGGATCCCGGACGTGCTGGCGGCCGCGGGTGAGGGCAGACTCGGCCACCCGACGCTGACCGCCCTGCTGCTGCTCGCCGGCGTGGCCGGCAAGAGCGCGCAGTTCCCGCTGCACACCTGGCTCCCGGACGCGATGGCCGGCCCGACGCCGGTCTCCGCGCTGATCCACGCGGCCACCATGGTCGCGGCGGGCATCTACCTGGTCGCCCGGCTGCTGCCGGTGTTCCTGCTGTCGGGTGCGGCGCTGGTCGTGCTCGCGGTGATGGCCGCCGTGACGATGATCGGCTCGGCGCTCTGCGCGCTCGCCCAGGACGACCTGAAACGGGTGCTCGCCTACTCCACCGTCGGCCAGCTCGGCTACATGGCCGGCGCGCTGGCCAGCGGTGACCGCGAGGCCTCTGTCTTCCACCTGGTCAGCCACGGCGCGTTCAAGGCACTGCTGTTCCTGGCCGCCGGTGTGGTGATCCACGCCGCGCACACCAACTCGCTCTCCGCGATGTCCCGGATCCCGGGGCTGCGCCGACGGGTGCCGGACGCGTACTGGACGATGGGCATCGCCCTGTTCGCCCTGGCCGGCCTGCCGCCGTTCTCCGGCTTCTTCAGCAAGGAGGCGGTGCTGACCGCCGCCGAGCACGCCGCCAATGGCGAGGCGCTGACCAACGGGCTCGGACCGGCCTCGGCGGTGCCGCAGGCGGCCGGGTGGATCGTGCTGATCTCGGCGGCCCTCACCGCGCTGCTCACCGGCGCCTACGCGACCCGGCTGTTCCTGCTCGCCTTCCACAGCCCGGCCGGGGCCGCGGCGGTGGCACCCGAGGTGCTGCCCGCCGCCGACCGGGTCACCGCGGCGGCCGACCACGAGGCCGACGCGCCGTACTCGCCAGAGCTGGACGAGGCCGACCCGGCCACCGCCGAGCCGCCCGCGATGCGCTGGCCGCTCTGGGTGCTGGCCGTCCCGACCATGGCCTTCGGCATCGCCGGGCTGCGCTCGGACTGGCTGCCCGCGCTGCTGGACGGCGGCTCGCTGCGCCCCACCGGCGTCACCGCCGTGACCGGCACCGGGCTCGCCGTGGTCGGTGTGCTCGCCGCTTACGGCGCCTGGCGCTCGGCGACCGCGCGGGTGGCCACCGGACGTCCGGCCCCGGCCGCTGCCGACCGGGTGCCCGAGCAGGCCGGAGCCCCGGCCGCCGAGGTGATCGTCGCCGACCCCGGGCGCACCTTGCTCGGCCCGCTGTTCGGCCCGGCCCGGCACGGCTTCGGCGTGGACCGGCTGTACCACGCGCTGTTCGTCCGGCCGGTGGCCTTCGCCGCCCAGTTGGTCCGCTTCCTCGACCGCGAGGTCGTCGAGGGTTACGTCCAGGGCAGCGGGATCGGTGCCAACCTGCTCGGCCGGGCCGTCCGGCTCGCGCAGACCGGCAACGCGCAGACCTACCTCAGCGCCCTGCTCGCCGCGGTCGTCCTGCTGGCCGTCCTGGTGGCGGTGTAGCCGGTGCTGTTCTCCTCCATCCCCGTCCTCTTCACCGCCGCCCCTAGGAGCCCCCGATGAACGCAGTCCTCATCGCCCTCCTGGTGCTGCCACTGCTCGGCGCCGCGCTCACCCTGGCGCCGGTGTTCGGGCCGGACCGGGCCACCGCCGACCGGCGGGCCCTGCGGCTGAACTCCGTCGTCACCGGCGCGGTGTTCCTGCTCACCGTCGCCCTGGCGGCCGGCTTCGACCACGACCACCCCGCCCGGATGCAGGCCACCACCGACGTGTCGTGGATCCCGGCCCTGCACGTGCGCTTCCACCTCGGCGTGGACGGCGTCTCGCTGCCGCTGATCGTGCTGACCGCGCTGCTCACCTTCCTCTGCGCGCTCTACTCGGAGAAGCGCCTGCCGGATGGGGAGAGCGTCCCGTCGGCGCAGGCCTTCGTCGGGCTGTTCCTCCTCCTCGAAGTCGGCATGCTCGCCACCTTCGCGGTGCTGGACCTCCTGCTCTTCTTCGTGGCCTTCGAGATCGTGCTGATCCCGATGTACTTCCTGATCGCCCGCTGGGGGAGCGGCGCGAAGGCCCCGGCCGCCAACCGGTTCATCCTCTACACGCTGCTCGGCTCGGCCGTGATGCTGCTCGGCTTCCTGCTGATCGGCAGCAAGGCCGGCACCTTCGACATGCAGGCGCTGGCCGCCGGGCACGGCAACGGCCTGAGCCACACCACCCAGGTGATCGCCGCGCTGGCGATCATGGTCGGGCTCGCGGTCAAGGCCCCCGCCTGGCCGCTGCACAGCTGGCTCCCCGACGCGCACACCGCCGCCCCGACGGTGGGCTCGGTGCTGCTCGCCGGCGTGCTGCTGAAGATGGGGACGTACGGTCTGGTCCGCGTCCTGCTGCCGATCGTGCCGGACGGCACCGCGACACTCGCCCCCTACCTGGGCGCGTTCGCCGCCGTCGGCATCGTCTACGGCTCGCTGGCCTGCCTGGCGCTTGCCCTCCCGTCGCCCACCACCGCCCTTCTTTCGAAGCGCTCCGCGCCCTCTGACTCCAGATCCAAGGGCGACCTCAAGCGCCTGATCGCGTACTCCTCCGTCGGCCACATGGGCTTCGTGCTGCTCGGCATCGCCTCCCTCACCCCGGTGGGCGTCAACGGCGCCCTGTTCGCCAACATCGCCCACGGTCTGATCACCGGTCTGCTGTTCTTCCTGGTCGGTGCCATCAAGGACCGCTACGGCACGGCGGACCTCGACACCCTCTCCGGTGCCACCGGCGCCGCCCTGTACGGCCGGGCGCCGCGGATCGGCGCGCTGCTCGCCTTCGCCGCCGTCGCCAGCCTCGGCCTGCCCGGTTTGGCCGGCTTCTGGGGAGAGGTGCTCGCCATGTTCGGCGCCTTCCACCCGGCCGACGGCCTGTCGCGCCCCGCCTTCGTCACCTACATGGTCCTGGCCGGCCTCGGTACCCTCCTCACCGCCGGGTACCTGCTGATCGTGGTCAGGCGCGTCTGCATGGGCGACCCCGAGCAGCCCGCACCGGTGGCCGAGCTGGCCGACCTGCGCCCGTACGAGGCCGTCAGCTGGACGCCGCTGGCCGCGCTCACCCTGGTCGCCGGCCTCTGGCCCGCGCTCCTGCTCGGCCTCTCCGACCCCGCCGTCAAGCACCTCCTCGGGGGTGGCTGACCGTGCTCGCAGCCCACACCGCCGCACTCGGACCTCACTCCACGGGGCAGCACACTGTGACCTCCCTCGCCGTAGCCAACCCGGGCAGCCTGATCCAGTCCGTGGACTGGGTGGCGATCGCGCCTCCGCTGATCGCCGCGGTGGCCGCCCTCGCCGTCCTGGTCACCGACCTGTTCCTGCCCGAGCGGCACAAGAAGTGGCTCGGCCGCCTCACCGCGGCCGGACTCGCCCTCGCCCTCATCGCGCTCCTTCCCCTCACCGGTGGGTCACCCCGGGCGACCTTCTGTGTGCAGAACGTAGCAGGGGCCACTGACACTCCATCGATCAGCGGCTCTGCCGCGGGCGGGTGCTCGTACGTCGCCGACCACTTCGCCCTGGTGTTCCAGCTGCTCGCCCTCGGTGGCGCGCTGATCGCCGCGCTGCTGTCGGGGCACACGGTGGACCAGGAGAAGCTGCCGCGCGGCGAGTACTGGTTCCTGCTGCTCTCCAGCGCCACCGGCGCCGCTCTGCTGCCCGCCTCCCGCGACCTCGCCACCATGGTGATCGCCCTGGAGGTCGCCTCGCTGCCCGCCTTCGCCCTGGTCGCGCTGCGCCGGGACGGGCGGGGCGCGGAGGCCGCGCTCAAGTTCTTCGTCTCCTCGGTGACGGCGACCGCCGTGATGCTGCTCGGCATCGGCTTCGTCTACGCGGCCGGCGGCAGCCTGCACCTCGGCGCCGTGGCCCAGGGCCTGGAGCACGCGCCCGGTCAGCTCAAGCCGCTGGCCGAGGCGGGGGCCGTGCTGACCCTGGTCGGCTTCGCCTTCAAGGTCGCCGCCGTCCCGTTCCACTTCTGGGTGCCCGACACCTACACCGGCGCCCCGCTGCCGGTGGCCGGCTACCTCTCGGTGGTCGGCAAGGCGGCCGGCCTGTCCGGCCTCGCGCTCGCCACCACCATCGCCTTCCGCCCGTACGCCCACACCTGGGGCCTGGCGCTCGCCGTCCTGGCCGCCGTCACCATGACGGTCGGCAACGTCGGCGCGCTGCGGCAGCGCTTCGACACCCGGTACAGCGCGGTGCGGCTGCTCGCCTGGTCCTCGGTCGGCCAGGCCGGGTACCTGCTGGTGCCGCTGGCCGCGGCCGGCTACGCGCCCACCGGGGTCGACCCGCTCGGCGCGACCGCCGCCTACGCGCTGATCTACGGCGTGGTGAACCTCGGCGCCTTCGGGGTGGTCGCCGCAGTCGGTCGCCGGGCCGGGACCAGCGTGGACGACTTCCGCGGCCTGTTCGCCCGCAACCGCTGGACGGCGCTGGCGCTGGCCTTCTTCCTGCTCTGTCTGGCCGGGCTGCCGCCGGGCGTGGTCGGCCTGTTCGGCAAGGTGGTGGTGTTCCGCGCCGCGGTGGACGCCGGGCTGGGCTGGCTGGCCGTGGTGATGGCGGTCAACGTGGTCATCGCCCTGTACTACTACCTGCTCTGGACGGCCCGGCTGTTCGCCCCGGCGGATGCCGAGGCGGCGGTCGAGGGCGGCGGCGAGCGGCGGCTGCCGGTCAGCCTCACCGCCGCGCTGGGCCTGACCGCCACCGCGGCGGTGGTGCTCTCGATCGCGCCGCAGCTGGTCCTCCAGGTGGCGGGCGGCAGCCTGTTCTGAGCCGTCGGGCGGGGTGGGGGCGAGGCCCGGGCGGGGTGCGGGCGACGCCCGGGCGGGTGTCGCGTCGGTCACAAGGGAACAAGGCCCCCGGCCCCACCCGTTGACCGGGCAAGAGGGACGAGGCAGAAAGGGCTTCCCCACCGCGCCACTGGAGGGCCTGACGTGCACAGCCGGCACAACGGACTGAGGACCGCCGTTCTGATCGGGGGCCTCTCGGCGCTGATCCTGGTCATCGGCAGCTTCTTCGGCCGGACCGGCTTCCTGATCGCCCTGCTGGTCGCCCTCGGGACGAACGCCTACGCCTACTGGAACAGCGACAAGATCGCGCTGCGGGCCATGCGGGCCCGGCCGGTCAGCGAGTTCGAGGCACCCGGGCTGTACCGGATCGTGCGCGAGCTCTCCACCTCGGCTCGCCAGCCGATGCCCCGCCTCTACATCTCCCCGACCCCGGCCCCGAACGCCTTCGCCACCGGCCGCAACCCGCGCAACGCGGCGGTCTGCTGCACCGAGGGCATCCTGCAGATCCTGGACGAGCGCGAGCTCCGGGGCGTGCTCGGGCACGAGCTGAGCCACGTGTACAACCGGGACATCCTGATCTCCTCGGTCGCCGGGGCGCTGGCCTCGGTGGTGATGTTCCTGGTGAACTTCGCCTGGCTGATCCCGTTCGGCCGGGACGAGGACGACGACGGCCCGGGCCTGTTCGGGATGCTCGCGATCATGATCCTCGGCCCGATCGCCGCCGGACTGATCCAGATGGCGGTCAGCCGCTCCCGCGAGTACCAGGCCGACGCCGACGGCGCCCGGATCACCGGCGACCCGCTCGCCCTCGCCGGCGCCCTGCGCAAGCTCGACGCCGGCACCCGTCAGCTCCCCCTCCCGCCGGAGCCCCAGCTGCAGACCGCCAGCCACATGATGATCGCCAGCCCCTTCCGCCCCGGCGAGGCGGGCACCCGGCTGTTCTCGACCCACCCGCCGATGGCCGAGCGGATCGCCCGCCTGGAGGGGATGGCCGGGTACCGGCGGTAGCCCGCTGCGCGGGACGGCGCGGTAGCGGCCGCGAGAACCCCTTCCCTCTCCTCCTCAGCCCGCCGGCTCCTCGTACGCCACCCGTAGCCGGTGGATCCCCTCCGCCACCGCCGCCGGGCTGTCCGCGGCGGCGTAGCTGAGGCGCAGGTGCGGGGCCGGGGGTTCGGCGGGGTGGTAGGGGCGGCCCGGAGTGACCTGGACGCCGGCGCGCAGGGCGGCGGCGGCGAGGGCGGTGTCGTCGATGCCGTCCGGGAAGCGCAGCCAGAGGTGGTAGCCGCCGGGACGGTAGGCGTCGAGGACGCCGGGGAGCTCGCGGTGCAGGGCGGCGACGGCGGCGGTACGGCGGTCGCGCAGTTCGGCGCCGAGGGTGCGCAGGTGGCGGGCCCAGGCGGGGTCGGAGACCAGTTCGAGGGTCGCCTCCTGGAGCGGCCGGGGCACGAAGAAGCTGTCCACCACCTGGGTGGCCCGCAGCCGGGCGAGCGCCGGGCCGCGTGCGGTGAGGGCGCCGACCCGCAGGTTGGGGGAGGCGGCCTTGGTCAGTGAGCGCAGGTGCACCACCACCCCGTCCTGGTCGTCGGCGGCGAGCGGGCGCGGCAGCGCCGGGGCGTCCGCGTGGACCAGCAGCCGGGCGAAGTCGTCCTCGACCACGAAGGCGCCGGCCGCCCGGGCGATCCGCAGCACCTCCGCCCGCCGGGCGGGCGACAGCACGGCGCCGGTGGGGTTCTGGAACAGCGGCTGACAGACGAACACCCGCGCCCGGGTGGCCTCGAAGGCCTCGGCCAGCAGGTCCGTCCGGACGCCGTCCGCGTCGATCGGGACGGGCACCGGCCGCAGCCCGGCCGCCCGGACGACCGAGAGGATGCCCGAGTACGTCGGCGACTCGACCAGCACCGGCGAGCCCGGCGCGGCCAGCGACCGCATCGCGACCGTCAGCCCGCTCTGCCCGCCGGAGGTGATCAGGACGTCCCCGGCGCCGATCGGCCCGGCGTGGCCGCCGATGTCACGGGCGAACCAGCCGCGCAGCTCGGTGAGGCCGTCGGTGGGCGGGCGGTCCCAGGCACCCGGGCGGCGCCCGGCCCGGGCGAGGGCGGCACCGAGCAGGCGCTCGGGCAGCAACGAGGCGTGCGGGTAGCCGCTGTTGAGGTCGATGACGTCCGGCGGCGGCACCCGGAGGGTGGCGAAGACCGGGGCCGCCAGCAGGTCGCGCGGGCCGTGATCGGCGCTGAGCGCGATCTCCTGCCAGGAGAGGTCGCCGGGCCGGGCGGCCGGTGCGGCCGGGGAGGCCGGTGCCGCGGCGAAGGCCGCCGCCCGGAACACGCCCGCGCCGGGCCGGGAGACCACCAGCCCCTCGGCCACCAGTACCGCGATGGCCCGGGAGACCGTCACCGGGCTGACCTGGTGGCGTTCCATCAGCGCCCGGCTGGAGGGGAGCTTTCGCCCTTCCGGGTAGCGCTCGACCTCCCGCCGCAGACTGTCGGCGAGTTCGGCCACGCTGCTACGCTCGTTCATGACGGCACAAGATAGCGCTATCCTGCCCGGGGCGGTAGCACCTCAGCACAGCCCCGCCTCCGGCACCGCCCTCGCCGCTCTCGGAGTGGCCTCCTTCTCGCTCAGTTTCCCCGCCACCGCGTGGTCCCTGACCGGGTTCGGCCCGTGGAGCTCGACCGGGCTGCGCGGCGCACTGGCCGGGGTGCTGGCCGCGCTCCACCTGCTGGCCGCCGCCGCCCCGCTGCCGAAGCGCCGGCAGTGGCCCGGCCTGCTGGCGGTCTCCGCCGGCTGTGTCCTGGGCTTCCCGCTGCTGACCACGCTCGCCCTGCGGACCTCCTCGACGGCCCACTCGGCGGTGGTCATCGGCGTCCTGCCGCTGGCCACCGCGGTGGTCGCGGCGCTGCGCACCGGCCGCCGGCCGTCCCGGGCGTTCTGGGCGGCGGCGCTGGCCGGGGCGGCCGCCGTGCTCGCCTTCACCCTGGTGCAGAGCCACGGCCGGCCGACCCTCGCCGACCTCTACCTCTTCGTCGGCGTGGTGATCTGCGCGGCCGGCTACGCCGAGGGCGGGCGGCTGTCCCGGGACATGCCGGGCGCCCAGGTGATCGCCTGGGCGGTGGTGGCCGCGCTGCCCGTGATGGTGCTGACCGCCGCGTTCGGACTGGCCACCGAACCGGTGCGGCTGGGGGCGAAGGCGTTGGCCGGGCTGGCGTACGTCGCCGCGGTCTCGCAGTTCGGCGGGTTCGTGCTCTGGTACCGGGGGATGGCCGGGATCGGGGTGCCGAGGGCCAGTCAGCTGCAGCTCGCGCAGCCGCTGCTGACCCTGGTGTGGTCGGTGCTGCTGCTGGGCGAGCACCTGCCGGCGGCCGCACCGGTGACGGCGGTGGTGGTGCTGGTCTGCATCGCGGTGACCCAACGGGCCCGGGCGTAGCCACCTGCGGGCCCGTGCGCAGCCACCAGCCGGCCCGCGCACAGCCAGCTCCTCCGTCCCCGAACCCTCGTCCGGAGCCGTCCGGAGCAGCCTCCCGCTCGTTAGGATGATCCCGCGCCCCGTCGGTCCGGGCGCGGCATCCGGAGGGAGTGGGCCGTCATGGCAGACGAGAGGCACGCCCCGGCGTCCGGGGACGCGCCGACCCGACGACGCGGTCAGGGCGAGCTGGAGGCGCAGGTGCTGGCGGTGCTCCAGCAGGCGCCCGGCCCGGCCAGCGCGGGGTGGGTCCAGGAACGTCTGGAGGGCGACCTGGCGTACACCACGGTGATGACCATCCTGTCCCGGCTGCACGCCAAGAACGCCGTCTCCCGGAGCCGCTCCGGCCGCTCCTACCTGTGGCAGGCCTCCGCCGACGCCGCCGGGCTGGCCGCACTGCGGATGCGCCGGATGCTCGACGGCGAGGCGGACCGGGACGCCGTCCTGGCCAGTTTCGTCAGCGCGCTGCTGCCGCACGACGAGGAGCTGCTGCGGGCGCTGTTGGACGCCGCGTCCGCGGAGCCGGCAGCGGCCGACCGTGAGAGCTGATCCGTGGGCTTCTTCGTCTTCCTCCCGCTCATCCTGCCGCTGACCGCGGTGCCGATCGCGCGCCTGACCGAGCAGCACCTGCACCCGCGCGGCGCGGCCCGGCTGATGACCGCGATCAGCGCGGTGATGGCGGTGTGCAGCGTGCTCTGCCTCGGGCTGATCGGCGTGGTGGGCACCGCGCAGATCCCCGGCAACCCGCTGCCGGACAGCTGGTCCGACCCGGAGGTGCGCCGCGCGCTGCCGTACCACGAGACGGTCGGCACGGCCGCGATGTGGCTGCTGGTGCTGGTCGGCTTCGCCTGCACCCGGACGGTCGTGCGGCACCTGCGGGTCCGCGCCCGGGCCCGGCGGGCGCTGGCCGGGCTGCCCGAGGGGCCGGCCGAGGCCGGCGACCTCGCGGTGCTGCCGGACCGCAGCCCGTACGCCTACGCGCTGCCCGGCTCGCCCGGGAGGGTGGTGGTCTCCACCGGGATGCTGGACGGGCTGGCCGAGGACGAGCGCGGGGCGCTGCTCGCGCACGAGCGGGCACACCTGCGCCACCGGCACCACCGCTACCTGCTGACCACCCAGCTCGCCGCCTGCGTCAATCCCTTCCTGCGTCCGCTGCAGGACGCGGTGGCGTTCAGCGCCGAACGCTGGGCGGACGAGGAGTCGGCCCAGGCGGTGGGGGACCGGCGGATCACCGCGCGGGCGGTGGCCCGGGCGGCCCTGGTCTCGCACGCCGCTCCGACGCCCGGCTTCGCGGCCTTCGCCGCCCCGGCCGCCACGCCCGGCCCGGTGCCGCGCCGGGTGGCCGCCCTGCTCGGCCCGGTGCCGACGGCCCGCAACTGGCCGCCGGCCAAGACGCCGGCGGGCCTGGCGGCGATGGTCGCCGCGGTCGGTACGGCGGCCTCGGCGCTGTGCGCGCTGAACGCCGCGGTGGCCCTGCTGGTGGTGCTGAAGGCCGTCACCCCGCTGTAGGGCGTGTCGTGCGCCGGGGTCCTCAGCCGCCGATCCGGACGATCATCTTGCCGGTGTTGGCGCCGCGCAACATGCCGAGGAAGGCGTCCACCACGTGGTCGAAGCCGTCCACGACGGTCTCGTCCGGGACGACGGCGCCGGAGCGCAGGTGCGGGACGAGGAAGTCGTAGAGCTCGGGACGGGCGTCCAGGTGGTCGCGGACCAGGAAGCCCTCCAGCCGGAGGCTCTTGCCGACCACGTCGTAGAGGTTGCGCGGCGCGGGCGGCGGGTCCTGCGGGTTGTTGTACTGGGCGACGGCGCCGCACCAGGCGATCCGGCCGCGGTCGCGCATCGCGCTGATGGCGCCCTCCAGGTGGTCGCCGCCGACGTTGTCCAGGTAGACGTGCAGCCCGTCCGGGGCGGCCTCGCGCAGGCGGTCGGCGATCGGGCCGTCGTGGTAGTCGAAGGCGGCGTCGAAGCCGAGCTCCCCGGTGAGGTGGGCGACCTTGGCGGCGGAGCCGGCGCTGCCGACGATCCGTCCGGCGCCGAGCAGCCGGGCGATCCGGCCGGCGGCGGTGCCGACGCCCCCGGCCGCGGCCGAGACGAACAGGGTCTCGCCGGGCTGGAGCCGGGCGATCCGGGTCAGGCCGACCCAGGCGGACAGGCCGGTGCCGCCGAGGATCGAGAGGTGGGCGCTGAGCGGGACGCCGACGAAGTCGGGCAGCGGCTGGGCGCGCTCGGCGGTCACCACCGAGTGGGTGCGCCAGGCCTGGCGGTGGAAGACCAGGGTGCCGACCGGCAGCGCGTCGGCCCGGGACTCCACCACCCGGCCGAGGGTGCGGCCCTCCAGCGGGGCGTGCAGCTCCCAGCCGCCCTCGTCCATCTCCTCGCGCATGTACGGGTCGACGGACTGGTAGAGGTTCTCGACGAGGGCCTCGCCGGCGGCGAGCGCCGGGACGGTCTCGTCGACGAAGGCGAAGTTCTCGGCGCTCGGCGCGCCGGTGGGGCGGGAGACCAGGTGGACGGCGCGGGCGGTGGGGCGGGACATCGGCGGTGCTCCGTACGGGTGGAGATCGGGCGGGACGTGATCACCGTAGGGAGCGGGGAAGTGGCCGAGCAGGGGTCCGTGTCGATGGATCGGCGCCTTCCATGAACAGTGTCGATGGATGCCGGCGGCCGCCGATAGATTCGCCCGCATGACCGATCTCGCTCCGCAGGAGCTGCGCGTTCTGGTCGCCGTCGAGGAGGAGCAGAGCTTCACGGCGGCCGCCGCGCGCCTGGGTGCCACCCAGTCCGCCGTCTCGCACGCCGTGCGCGTCTGCGAACGGAAGCTCGGTGCGGTGCTCTTCGAGCGCGGGCGCCACGGCGCACGCCCCACTGAGGCCGGCGCGCGGGCGGTGGCGTACGCCCGCCGGATCCTACGGCTGCTGGCCGCGATGGGCCCGGAGGTGCGCGGCGCGGGCGCGGACGGCGGCCCGGTCGCCGGTGAGCTGCGGATCGCCGCCTTCCGCAGCGCCGCCGCCCAGCTGCTGCCGCCCGTCCTGGCCGCGCTGGCGGCCCGGCACCCCGGGCTCACCCCGCGGGTGCGGATCGTCCGGGAGCTCGGCCGCGGCACCGCCGGGGAGGTCGCCGACGGCCGGGCCGACCTCGGGCTGGCCACCCTGGACGCGGGCGGCCCGCCGCCCGTGCCGGGCCTGGTCGCGGTGCGTCTGTACCAGGAGTCGTACGCGCTGGCGCACCCCCAGGACCACCCGGCGCCGCGCGGGCTGCCGCTGGTGGACTGGGCGGAGAACTGCGACTCCTACACCAAGGACTGGTGGCGGCGGCAGGACTGGCTGCCGCCCGCGACCGTCGACGCGGAGGACGACACAGTCGCGCTGTCGCTGGTCGCCCAGGGCCTCGGCATGGCGATCATGCCCCGGACGGCGCTGCTCGGCGCCCCGCCCGGGCTGGCGGTCACCGAGCTCGGCCCGAACCCGCCCAGCCGCTTCGTCGGGTACGTCACCACGCCCGAGCTGGCCGGGACGGCCGCCGTCCGGGCGCTGATCCGCGAACTGCGCGAGCTGCCGCTCCCGGCCGGGCTGACCGCCGCCTAATCGCCGAAGGACTCAAGGCTCTCCCGGAGCCTGCGGAACTCCGCCGCCAGCGCGTCCAGGGTGTAGTGGGCGTTGAGCCCGCTCGGGTTGGGCAGCACCCACACCTCGGTGTCGCCGATGCCCTCCGGCTGGCGCCCGATCACGGCCTGCCGCCGCCCGAAGGCCGTCCGGTAGGCGCCGATGCCGAGCACCGCCAGGACCTTCGGCCGCAGCCGCAGCACCCGCTCGATGAGCGCCGCGCCGCCCGCGCGCAGCTCCTCGGGGGTGAGCTCGTCCGCCTTGGCGGTGGTGCGCGGGGCGACGTTGGTGATGCCGAGGCCGAGTGCGGGCAGCTCGCCCTGCTCGTCCGGGCGGAACTGGCGCGCGGTGAAGCCGGAGCGGTGCAGGGCGGGCCAGAAGCGGTTGCCGGGGCGGGCGAAGTGGTGCCCGGTGGCGCCGGACCACAGGCCCGGATTGATGCCGCAGAACAGTACTCGCAGACCGGGCCCGGTGACGTCCGGGATGGTGGTGTCCTGGGCAGCCCGGAGCTGCTCGGGCGTGGGCCTCGTCGGTGACGGCTTCGTCGGTTTCGTCGGCTTCGTCGGCGCCTGGGTCTTGACGGGCTGCGGGTTCACGCGGCCAAGTCTGCCCTGGCCGCCGACCGGGCCGTACGCCGGTTGCGCAGCCACCGCAGCCCGAAGACCACCACGGCCGCGTACGCCCAGCCGGCGAAGATGTCCACGATGAAGTGCTCGGCGCCGTAGACCAGGGTGAAGGCCATCGCGAGCGGATAGGCGACCAGCAGCGCGCGCAGCCAGGGCCCGGCGGTCGGCCAGAAGAGGAACAGCAGCATCGCCGGGTAGGCGGAGTGCAGCGAGGGCATCGCGGCGACGTCGTTGGCGAACTGGCTGCCGTTCTCCAGCAGGGAGTCGGCCTGGGGCAGCCCCATGGTGGAGATCGTCTCCCAGACCACCCGGTGCAGCGGCGGCAGGTTGCCCTGCTGGCCGACCAGCCACGGCGGGTCGGCCGGGTAGAGCAGGTAGGTCGCGAAGCCGGCGAAGGTCAGCGTGAAGTAGCAGGCGAGCAGCCTCCGGAAGTGGTGGCGGGCGCGCCGCCAGAGCACCGCGAGCAGCACGAAGACCACGAGGAAGTGCGAGAGGTAGACGGCCGTCGCCGCGTAGTCGTACCAGTGCGGCGAGCCGGGGGTGTAGAGCGCGTGCTGGATCCGTACGGTCCAGGTCTCGCCGAGGCCGAGCACCTCGTCGGCGCGCAGCTGCGGCAGCCAGTGCGGGGCCCACGGGGTGTGGGCGCCGTAGCCGCGCAGCAGCGAGTACACCCAGACCACGGACATCACCGGGACCCAGTCGCGCAGCACCAGCAGGAAGCCGCGCGGGCCGTGCCCGCTGTGTACGGCGGCGGTCAGCAGGGCGCCGATCAGCCAGAGGAACACCACGTCGTTGGCGAAGGCCATGCCCTGGGTGCTCAGGAACCAGACGAAGGCGGCCAGGTAGGCCGGCCAGGCCAGCAGCCGCAGTCTCGACAGGCCGGTCCGGCGGTTGTGGGCGGTCACGGGACGCAGTCGTCCGGCCCGCACCGGGGACGGTGGGGCCGGACTGAGCAGCTTCGTCATGCCCACGGAAACTAGCAACGCAAGCTTGGAGGACTCTGGGTGAACCATGACCGGCTCGTAAGAAAATCACACGGTTGGGTCAAATCTCACCGGTCGAAGGTCCCGAACGCCGGCTGACGAGTCCGACGAGGTCGAGGGGTCGAGGGGGTCGAGGGGTCAGGCCACGATGCCGAGCTCGTGCGGGGTGTTGTTGAAACGGCGGCCTCCGGTCGCGGTGACGGTGACGATGTCCTCGATCCGCACCCCGAACCTCCCGGGCAGGTAGATCCCGGGCTCGATCGAGAAGCACATCCCGGGTATCAGCGGTCGCTCCTCGCCCTCGACCAGGTACGGCGGCTCGTGGGTGGTGATGCCGATGCCGTGGCCGGTGCGGTGGATGAAGTACTCGCCGTAGCCGGCCTCGGTGATCACCCGGCGGGCGATCCGGTCGATCTCCTGGCAGCTCACCCCGGGCCGGACCGCCTCGAACGCGGTCTGCTGGGCCAGCCGGACCAGCTCGTGCACCTTCCGCACCTCGGCCGGGACGTCCGCGCCGACATGCACCGTGCGGGTGGTGTCGGAGCCGTAGCCGTCCTTGAGGCCGCCGAAGTCCAGCACCACGGTGTCGCCGGGCCGGATGATCCGCTCCCCGGCCTCGTGGTGCGGGTTGGCGCCGTTGGGGCCGGAGCCGACCACGGTGAAGTCGACCTGGCTGTGCCCGTACTGGATCAGCAGCGCGCCGAGGTCGGCGGCCACGTCGGTCTCCCGGCGGCCGGCGAAGGCGACCTCCAGGATGCCCCGGTAGGCGGCGTCCGCGGCCCCGCCGGCCGCGGCGAGGCGCTCCAGCTCCTCGGGGCCCTTGACCGCGCGCAGCATCGGCAGGATCGCGGTGAGCGGGGTGAAGGCGACGCCGGGCAGCGCGGCCTGGAAGCCGAGCAGGTGCATCGCCCAGGCGTTGTCGGAGACGCCGTACCGCCCTGCCGGGTCGAACAGCGGGTGGGCGGCGGTGTACGGGTCCTCGCCGTCGGACCAGTCGAACAGTTCGACGGCCGGGGCGCCGGGCGCCTTCTCGGCGTCCGGGCGCTCCAGCTTGGGGACGACCAGGGCGGGTTCGCGCCCGGCGCTGAGGACGAGGGCGGTCAGCCGCTCGGTGATCGCGGTGGGCTGGTAGCCGCACAGGTAGGTCAGGTCGGGGCCGGGGGCGACCACCAGGCCGGCCAGCCCGGCGGCGGTCGCGTCGGCGGCGGCCCGGGCCATCCGGGCGGTGTAGTCCTCGGTGGTGAACGGACGGGGCACGGTTCTTCCTCCTCGGGATCCGGGCGGACTTCCTCCAACTCCAGCACGTTCAGCGCGTGTTGGCGAAGTGCCGGAGGAACAGCGCCTCGACGTGGGCCATGTCCCGGAGCTCTCCCGGGTCGAGGCTCTCGTTCGGCGCGTGGATCAGGCAGCGCGGCTCCTCGACACCCATCAGGATCAGTTCCGCCTCGGGGAAGACGGTGGCGAGGACGTTGCAGAGCGGGATCGAGCCGCCCTGGCCGAGCAAGGACATCGGCTTGCCGTAGACCTCCCGCATCGCCCTGTCCAGCGCGGCGTACGCGGGCCCGCCGGTGTCGGCGCGGAACGGCGAGCCGGCGCTCTGCCGCTCGACCTCCGTCCGCACGCCCCAGGGCGCGGCCGCCTCCAGGTGCGCGACCAGCGCGTCCTGGGCGGCGCGGGCGTCGGTGCCGGGTGGCACCCGCAGGCTCACCCGGGCCCGGGCGACGGCCGGGACGGCGGCGGCCGAGCCGACCACGGGCGGGCAGTCGATGCCGAGCACGGTGACGGCCGGGCGGGCCCAGAGCCGGTCGGCGACGGTGCCGGAGCCGGTCAGCCGGACGCCGTCCAGCACCCCGGCGTCGGAGCGGAACCGCGCCTCGTCGTACCCGACCCCGCTCCAGGTGCCGGCGCAGTCCAGGCCGTCGATCCGGGTGCCGCCGTCGGCGTCGCGCAGCGAGTCGAGCATCCGGATCAGCGCGGCCAGGGCGTCCGGGGCGGGGCCGCCGAACATGCCGGAGTGCATGTCGCCCTTGAGCGCCCGGACGGTGACCACCACGGTGACGACCCCGCGCAGCGAGGTGGTGACGGTGGGGACGCCGACGGCGGCGTTGCCGGTGTCGCAGATCAGCAGCGCGTCCGCGTGCAGCTCCCCGGCGTGCGGGGGCACGTACTCCCCGAGGCCGCCGGTGCCCTGCTCCTCGGAGCCCTCGACCACCAGCTTGAGGCCGACCGGGACGTCGTCGCCGAGCGCCCGCAGCGCGGTGAGGTGCATGACGATGTTGCCCTTGCAGTCGGCGGCGCCGCGCCCGAACCAGCGGCCGTCGCGGTCGGTGAGCTCGAACGGCGGGGAGGTCCAGGCGGCCTCGTCGAGCGGGGGCTGGACGTCGTAATGGCAGTAGAGCAGTACGGTCGGGGCGCCCGGCGGGGGCGGGCGGTGGCCGATCACGGCGTGGCTGCCGTCCGGGGTCTCCTCCAGGTGGACGTCGCGCAGGCCCACCTCGGTGAAGGCGGCGGCGACCCACTCGGCGGCCTCCCGGCACTTCTCCGGCGGGTACTGCCGGGGGTCGGCGACGGACGGGATGGCCACCAGCTCGGCCAGATCGGCCTGCGCGCGGGGCATCAACTCGGTTATTCGAAGGGAGAGTTCGTCGGTCATTCGGCGCTCCTGGAGGCTGCTTGCGGGCGGTGCCGCGGCTACCTGCGGACGGTGCCGCGGATGGTCGGCGCGGAGCGCGGGCCGGCCACCGAACCGGTGGTCATCAGCGCGGGCGTGAGCCAGGAGATCCGCGGGGCACTCGCCGCCCGGCCGGCCACCGACCGGGTCCGCTCCCGGGCGGCGGAGCGGGCGGCCGGGCCGTCCGGGTCCTCCCGGCCGGGTGAGGGCGCGTCCGTGGACCTCATCGGTTCTCCTCCGGTACGGCCCCGGTCGGGTGCGCGGGGTGGCCGCCGGGAAGGGGCCCGGGGCGGGCCGTACCCGGCCAGTTCACCCGGTTGCCGAGGCCGCCGCATGCGGCGTACGCCCGTGCGGGTGATGCCCGGTCGGCCGCGGTCGTGCCCGCGCTCAGCCCTGCGCGGCGCCCGGGGCGGCGGCGGGCCGGACGGCGCGGCGCAGCGTGCGGCTCGCGGTGGCGGGCAGCAGGCCGGCGGCGAAGGCCCCGGCGGGCATCCCGGCGGTGAGCAGCGTGATGGTCGCGGCGATCACCCGGCCGCGGAGCCGGGACGGCACCTGCCGGAACACCAGCAGGTCGAGCATCACCCGCAGGGCGGGAGTGCCCGCGCCGACGGCGAACAGCACGACGAAGACGGCGACCGCGCCGCCGGGCAGCAGCGGCGCCAGCGGCACCGGCACGGCGGCCCAGGCCACCGCACTCCCCGGTGCGCTCCGAGGCGTACGACGCCATGCCGGCCGCGATCGACCGGCTGCGCGGCGACTTCCGCGCCCACGTGGCCGACGGCCGACCGGACTTCAGCGCCACGAAGGACGGTTCGCCCGGTTCGCCCGGCCTGTTCGCGAACTTCACCCTGCGGCTCGACCCGGACCGGCTGACCCGCCTGCGCTCCCAACCGGGCGAAATCCTCGACGAGCTCAGCGAGGAAGGGCCGAGTACGTCCGAGAACGCGGTGAACGTGACCCTCTTCACCCTGCTCTACGGTCTCCGGGCGGGCACGGAATCATAAATTTCGGGCCGACTGTCAGTGCGGTGAGACACCATGTCCGGCATGTCCTATGAACTCCAGGCGCTGATAGGCACGTTGGAACTGCTGACGCTGGCGGCGGCGGAGGTCCCGGCGGCCCGGGTGGTGCCGCTGGCCCAGGGGCTGGCCCTGATTCCGGTCACCTCCGCCGTGCTGGCGGCGCTGCAAGGCGATGGCGCGGTGCCGAAGGTCGGTGGCGGAGCCGGTTTCGGGTGGCACTCGGACGGCTTCGAACTGCGGCTCGCCGCCTGGTCCAAGGCCGGGTCGATCGCCTGCGTCGAGGCCGAGTACTTCGGTGGCAGCGGCACCCAGCGCGCCGCCGTCTGGGAGGACGGACGGGTGGTCCTCGGGCCGCTCGCCAGTGGGGAGTTCGAGCCGGCCGCCGAAGGCACCCCGATCTCCCGGGCGCTGCGCCGGCTCGGCGCGTCCGTCACCCCGGGGCGGGCGGACGAGTTCGACGCGGTCGGGCTGGCCACGCACCGCAGCACCGCCGGCTGGGCGGCGGCCTGAGGGCGCGCCACCGGACGGCACTTCCCGGTCGTGGTCCCGGCGCCGCCGAGCACCCTCCCGGTCGCCGACCCGGCCCTGCCTGCCATTCCAGACGTCCCCACCATTGGCCGACCCCACCCGCCGACGCGAACGGCCCCGCCCCCGAACCCGGGAGCGGGGCCGTGTCGTGGCCCGACCGGACCGACGTCAGCGGTAGTTCACGAACTGGATCGCGAAGTCCAGGTCCTTGCCCTTGAGCAGGGCCTGGACGGTCTGGAGGTCGTCGCGGCTCTTGGAGCTGACGCGCAGCTCGTCGCCCTGGACCTGGGCCTTGACGCCCTTGGGGCCCTCGTCCCGGATGATCTTCGCGACCTTCTTGGCATCCTCCGTGGTGATGCCCTCCTTCACGTTCGCGAAGATCTTGTACTCCTTGCCGGACAGCTGCGGCTCGGCGGCGTCCAGGGCCTTCAGCGACAGGCCGCGCTTGACGAACTTCGTCTGCAGCACGTCGAGGATGGCCCGAACGCGCTCCTCGCCGTTGGCCTTCATCTCGATCTTCTCGCCGGAGCGGCTGATCTCGCCGCCCACGCCCTTGAAGTCGAAACGGGTGGCGATCTCACGGGAGGTCTGGTTGATCGCGTTGTCGACCTCCTGCCACTCGACCTTCGAGACGATGTCGAAACTGGAGTCGGCCATGGGTGTTGGTCTCCTTGATGCTCTGGCTTCACTGGCACGGCCCGCCCCACTGGGCGTCCGCCGCCCCAGCCTATCCAGCGCCACCCCGGCCCCGCCCGTGACAGCGGCGCGACGCTTCTTGATCGTCGCGTGATCTATCGAGTGGCGGAGCACCCCCCGGGATCAGGTATGGTTTACCAAGTCGAACGGGGCGTGGCCCCGGGAGGCGAAAATCCTGGCTGGTTGCCCGAGCGGCCAAAGGGAGCAGACTGTAAATCTGTCGCGCAAGCTACGCAGGTTCGAACCCTGCACCAGCCACAGGATAGAAAACAGCCCCTGATCTGCGGAAACGCAGATCAGGGGCTGTTTCGTTTGTCCGGGCGCCGGGCGGCAGCAGTTATTGCACATTGCTTGCAATTACGGTTGTCAGGCAGCAGAGTGGGGGGCCGGGGGTGGGAGTCCTTCGACTGAGCTGATCGTCTTCCCAGCCGGCGCCCGCCGGGACAACGGCTCGCCCACCCCCGTCAACCGCCTCTCCCGCCGCGACGGCAGCCGCGTCAAGAGCGCGTCAAAGGCGCTCGTGGCGGCGTCAGGAACGCGTAGGGGCCGGGGGAGCGCCGGGCGCGCGGACCGCAGGATTCGGAGCAACTACCGACTGCGGAGGTCCCGTCCGATGTCCAGCGCCATCTCCACCCCGGCCGTGACGGCCGACGAACCGCCCGATACCGGCGCCGGCGACGAGCGCCACCGGCTCAGCGCGCTCGGCGGACTGGCGGCACTCTCGCTGGATGCCATGGCCTCGGTCGCGTACGGCCCCGAAGCGATCGTGCTGGTGCTGGCCGCCGCCGGTTCGTACGGGCTGGGCTTCACCCTGCCGGTCACGGTGGCGATCGCCGTGCTGCTCGCGGTGCTGGTCGCCTCCTACCGGCAGGTGATCGCGGCCTTCCCGGACGGCGGCGGCTCCTACGCGGTGGCCAAGGCGCACCTGGGCCGCCGGACGGCGCTGACCGCGGCCGCCTCGCTGGTGATCGACTACATCCTGAACGTCGCGGTCTCGGTGACCGCCGGCGTCGCCGCGCTCACCTCCGCCGTCCCCGGCCTGTACGACGACCGGGTCTGGCTCTGCCTGGGCGTGCTCGCCCTGGTCACCGCCGTGAACCTGCGCGGCATCGCCGAGTCGGCGCGCTGGTTCATGGTCCCGACCGCCGTCTTCGTCCTCGCCATCCTGGCGATCATCGTGGCCGGCCTGTTCCGGGACGCCCCGGCCAGCACCGAGGCCGCCGCCGGCCACGCCTCCGTGCTCGCCGAGAACGCCACCACGGTCGGCGCGCTGCTGCTGCTCAAGGCCTTCGCGGCCGGCTGCTCCGCGCTGACCGGCGTCGAGGCGGTGGCGAACGCCGTCCCCTCCTTCCGCACCCCGCGGGTGAAGCGGGCGCAGCACACCGAGGTCGCGCTCGGCGCCCTGCTCGGCGTGATGCTGATCGGCCTGGCCGTGCTGATCGGCCGCTTCCACCTCCAGCCGGTCGAGGGCGTCACCGTGCTCGCCCAGCTCGCCGACGCCTCGCTCGGCCACGGCGCCGGCTTCTACGTCGTCCAGTTCGCCACCGTGGTCCTGCTCGGCCTGGCCGCCAACACCTCCTTCGGCGGCCTGCCGGTGCTGATGGACCTGCTGGCCCGGGACAACCACCTCCCGCACGTGTTCGCGCTGCGCGCCGACCGCCAGGTGTACCGGTACGGCGTGCTGTTCCTGGCCGCGGTGTCGGCCGCGCTGCTGGTCGGCTCCGGGGGTGACGTCAACAGCCTGGTGCCGCTGTTCTCGATCGGCGTCTTCGTCGGCTTCACCATCTGCCAGGTCGGCATGGTCCGGCACTGGCTCCTGAACCGCCCGGCCGGGTGGCGGTGGAAGGCTGCGCTGAACGGCTTCGGCGCGCTGCTGACGGGCGTCGCCACCCTCGTGGTGACCGGCACCAAGTTCACCGAGGGCGCCTGGGGCATCGTGGTGGCCCTGCCGCTGCTGGTGGTGCTCTTCGAGGCGATCCACCGCAGCTACGAGCGGATCGGCGAGCGCCTGGAGCTCGGCCGGGTGCCGGACGCGGTGACCCGCCAGCGCAGCCTGGTGGTGGTCCCGGTGACGGCGATCACCCGGCTCACCCGGGACGGCCTGTCGGCGGCGCTGTCGCTGGGCGACGAGGTGTTCGCGGTCACCGTGGTGCACGAGCCGGCCGACGCCGAGGCGCTGCGCCGGGACTGGGAGCTGTGGCAGCCGGGCGTGCCCCTGCTGGAGATACCGGAGGACCACCGCCGCCTCGGCCTGCCGATCGCCGAGTTCGTCAACAGGCTCGGCGAGGAGCACGCCTACGACCGGCTCACCGTGCTGATCCCCGAGGTCGAGCCCGCCCACTGGTGGCAGCGGGCGCTGCAGAACCGGCGCGGCGCCGTGATCGACCGCGCCCTGCGCCGGCACACCGACGCGGTGGTCTGCCGGCTGCGGATGCGGATGTGACCCGCCTGCCCAGGTAGGTGCAATGAACGGGCCCCGGTGCGACTGCGTTTCGCGCCGGGGCCCGACGCGTGTCCGGTCCCGGTCGGATCACGACGGTCTCGGCCCGATCACGACGGTCTCGGCCCGATTACGACGGTCTCGGACCGGTGAAGCGAGCATCAAGGTCGCGTCAACGACCAGCTTTCACCCGTATGGAGGGCGTCAGGGCCCTCTAACGCGCCCTAGACGGCTGGTTTGCTGCATCTGCCGGTCGTCCGCCGGTGCCGTGCGAGGCCTCCGGCCCGCTTGCGGCATCTCCCGAACCACGCTGGTGGAGCCCATGTCCGATCTCATCTACGTCGGTGTCACGGTCGCCGTGTTCGCCGTCATCGCCCTGATCGCGCGGGGGGTGGAGAAGCTGTGAACGAGCGCAGCGAGCGAACCATCAACAGGGGCGTGTTGCGCGAAGCGCCCGCCGAGCGTAGCGAGGTGGGCGCATGAGCGCCGAGAACATCGCTGGTCTGGTCGTGGCCGTCGCGCTCGTCGGCTACCTCGTCGTGGCGCTGATCTTCCCGGAGAAGTTCTGACATGGGATCCACTCTCGCGGGCTGGATGCAGGCCCTCGCCCTCGTCGGCGCGCTGGCCCTGTGCTACCGCCCCCTTGGCGACTACATCGCCAAGCTCCTCACCACCGCCAAGCACCTCAGAGTCGAGCGCGGCATCTACAAGCTGATCGGCGTCGACGGTGACGCCGATCAGCGTTGGCCGGTGTACCTGCGCTCGGTGCTGGCCTTCTCGGCCGTCTCGGTGCTCTTCCTGTACGGCCTGATCCGCCTCCAGAACTTCCTGCCGCTGAACCTGGGCGTTCCGCAGATGACGGGCCACCAGGCCTGGAACACCGCGATCTCGTTCGTCACCAACACCAACTGGCAGTCCTACAGCGGCGAGTCCGCGATGGGCCACCTGGTGCAGATGGCGGGCCTGGCGGTGCAGAACTTCGTCTCCGCGGCCGTCGGCATCGCCGTCGTCGCCGCGCTGATCCGGGGCTTCAACCGGAACAGGACCGACCGGGTCGGCAACTTCTGGGTGGACCTGGTCCGGATCAACCTGCGCCTGCTGCTGCCGCTCGCGTTCGTGTTCGCGCTGGTCCTGGCCGCCAACGGCGTGATCCAGAACTTCCACGGCTTCCACGAGGTCGCCAACCTGGCCGGCGACGTGCAGAAGATCCCGGGCGGCCCGGTGGCCTCCCAGGAGGTCATCAAGGAACTGGGCACCAACGGCGGCGGCTTCTTCAACGCCAACTCGGCGCACCCCTTCGAGAACCCGACCGGCTTCACCAACTGGCTGGAGATCTTCCTGCTGCTGGTGATCCCGTTCGCGCTGCCGCGCACCTTCGGCAAGATGGTCGGCGACAACCGCCAGGGCTACGCGATCGTCGCCGTGATGGGCCTGTTCTGGGTCGCCTCGGTCGCCCTGCTGACCTTCGCCGAGTCGCAGCACCACGGCACCGCCCTGCAGGCGGCCGGCGCCGCGATGGAGGGCAAGGAGCAGCGCTTCGGCGTCGCCGCCAGCTCGCTGTTCGCCGCTTCGACGACGCTGACCTCGACCGGTGCGGTGAACTCCTTCCACGACTCGTTCACGCCGTTCGGCGGCGGGCTGACGATCTTCAACATGATGCTGGGCGAGATCGCGCCCGGCGGTACCGGCTCCGGTCTGTACGGCATGCTGATCCTGGCGATCGTCGCGGTGTTCGTCGCGGGCCTGATGGTCGGCCGCACCCCCGAGTACCTGGGCAAGAAGCTCGGCGGCCGCGAGATGAAGTTCGCCTCGCTGTACATCCTCACCACCCCGACCATCGTGCTGGTCGGCACCGGTGTGGCGATGGCCCTGCCGGGTGAGCGGGCCGGGATGCTCAACTCGGGCGCCCACGGCTTCTCCGAGGTGCTGTACGCCTTCACCTCGGCGGCCAACAACAACGGTTCGGCGTTCGCCGGCATCACCGTCAACACCGACTGGTACGACACGGCGCTCGGCCTGTGCATGGTGTTCGGTCGCTTCCTGCCGATCGTCTTCGTCCTGGCGCTGGCGGGTTCGCTCGCCCAGCAGCAGCCGGTTCCGGCCACTCCGGGCACCCTGCCCACCCACAAGCCGCTGTTCGTGGGCCTGCTGTCGGGCGTCGTCCTGATCGTCGTCGGCCTCACCTACTTCCCGGCCCTGGCCCTCGGGCCGCTCGCGGAAGGTCTCTCCTGATGTCCACCCCCATGCTCAACCCGGCACCGGCCGACAAGGCCGAGCCCGCCGCGCCGCACAGAGTGGCGAGCGGCCTCCTCGACCCGAAGCTGATCGTCGCGTCCCTGCCGGACGCGGTGAAGAAGCTCGACCCCCGGGTGATGGTCAAGAACCCGGTGATGTTCGTGGTCGAGGTGGGCTCGGTGGTCACCACCGTCTCCGCGATCGCCAGCCCGTCCGTGTTCGCCTGGGCCATCACCGTGTGGCTCTGGCTGACCACGATCTTCGCCAACCTGGCGGAGGCCGTCGCCGAGGGCCGCGGCAAGGCCCAGGCCGACACCCTGCGCAAGACCAAGACCGAGAGCGTCGCCCGCCGGCTCACCGACTGGCCCGCCACCCAGGACGAGGAGGAGGTCCCCGGGACCGCCCTCCGGCTGGGCGACCACGTGGTGGTCGAGGCCGGGCAGATCATCCCCGGTGACGGCGACGTCGTCGAGGGTGTCGCGAGCGTCGACGAGTCGGCGATCACCGGTGAGTCCGCGCCGGTGATCCGTGAGTCCGGCGGTGACCGCAGCGCCGTCACCGGCGGCACCAAGGTGCTGTCCGACCGGATCGTGGTGAAGATCGCCTCGGAGCCCGGCAAGTCGTTCATCGACCGGATGATCGCCCTGGTCGAGGGCGCCGCCCGGCAGAAGACGCCGAACGAGATCGCGCTCAACATCCTGCTCGCCTCGCTGACCATCGTCTTCCTGGTCGCGGTCGTCACGCTCCAGCCGATGGCCACCTACGCGGGCGCCCCGCAGTCGATGATCGTCCTGGTCGCCCTGATCGTGGCGCTCATCCCGACCACCATCGGCGCGCTGCTCTCCGCGATCGGCATCGCGGGTATGGACCGCCTGGTCCAGCGCAACGTGCTGGCGATGTCCGGCCGCGCCGTCGAGGCCGCCGGCGACGTCAACACCCTGCTGCTCGACAAGACCGGCACCATCACCCTGGGCAACCGCCAGGCCGCCGAGTTCCTGCCCGCCCCGGGCGTGGGCACCGACGAACTGGCCAGCGCCGCCCAGCTCTCCTCCCTCGCGGACGAGACGCCGGAGGGCCGCTCGATCGTGGTCCTGGCGAAGACCGAGTACGGTCTGCGGGCCCGCGCCCAGGGCGAGCTGACCCACGCCACCTGGGTTCCGTTCACCGCCCAGACCCGTATGTCGGGTGTGGACCTGGACGAGTCCGACGGTGTCCACCAGGTCCGCAAGGGCGCCGCCGGCGCCGTCACCAACTGGGTGACCGAGAACGGCGGTTCGGTCGGCGGCGAGGTCTCCACCCTGGTCGACGGCATCTCCGCCGCCGGTGGTACGCCGCTGGTGGTGGCGACGAAGATCGGCCCGGCTCCGGCCAGGGTCCTCGGCGTCATCCACCTCAAGGACGTGGTCAAGGAGGGCATGCGGGAGCGCTTCGACGAGCTCCGCCGGATGGGCATCAAGACCATCATGATCACGGGCGACAACCCGCTGACCGCCAAGGCGATCGCGGAGGAGGCCGGCGTGGACGACTTCCTCGCCGAGGCCACGCCCGAGGACAAGATGGCCCTGATCAAGAAGGAGCAGGAGGGCGGCAAGCTGGTCGCGATGACCGGCGACGGCACCAACGACGCCCCCGCGCTCGCCCAGGCCGACGTCGGCGTCGCGATGAACACCGGGACCATGGCGGCCAAGGAGGCCGGCAACATGGTCGACCTGGACTCCAACCCCACCAAGCTGATCGAGATCGTGGAGATCGGCAAGCAGCTGCTGATCACCCGCGGTGCGCTGACCACCTTCTCGATCGCCAACGACGTGGCCAAGTACTTCGCGATCATCCCCGCGATGTTCGCCGGGGTCTACCCGGGCCTGCGCCACCTCAACATCATGGGCCTGCACAGCCCCCAGTCCGCGATCACCTCGGCGATCATCTTCAACGCCCTGGTCATCATCGGCCTCATCCCGCTCGCCCTGCGCGGCGTCCGCTACCGTCCCGCCGACGCCAGCAGCCTGCTGGCCCGGAACATCGGGGTCTACGGCATCGGCGGCCTGATCGTGCCGTTCATCGGCATCAAGCTGATCGACCTGATCGTCCAGTTCATCCCCGGCCTCAACTGACGCGGGGAAGGAGAGAACACCATGTCCAAGCCCCTGCCGACGACCGTCCGCACCCACTTCACCGCGCTGCGCGTGCTGCTGGTGCTCACGGTGATCCTCGGAATCGCCTACCCGCTGCTGGTCACCGGGATCAGCCAGGTCGCGTTCGGCGACAAAGCCAACGGCTCCATCGTGAAGTCCGACGGCAAGGAGATCGGTTCCAGCCTGATCGGCCAGAACTTCAACCTGCCGAAGAAGAACCCGGACGACCCGAAGGAGGAGCCGGTGCCGGACCCGAAGTGGTTCCAGCCCCGGCCCTCCGCCAACAACTACGCCGGTGACAACTCCGGTGCCAGCAACCTCGGCCCGAACAGCGACGACCTGCTCAAGGCCGTCAACGACCGCCGCGCCGCCGTCGCCGCCTTCGACGGCGTCGACCCGGCGAGCGTGCCGGCCGACGCGCTGACCGCCTCGGGCTCCGGCCTCGACCCGCACATCTCGGCGGCCTACGCCAAGGAGCAGGTCAACCGGGTCGCCAAGGAGCGCAACCTGCCGGTCGAGACGGTGGCCAAGCTGGTCGACACGTACACCGAGGGCCGGTCCGCCGGCTTCCTCGGCGACGAGGGCGTCAACGTCGTCCTCCTCAACAAGGCGATCAGCGAGCAGAAGTGACCTCGAAGTGACGTCACGTCAGGTCTGTGGATGACCGGGCCGGCCCGGGCGAGGGAGGATGCCTCCAGCGCCCGGGCCGGCCGCCCCCGTATCCGCACGCGCACGCACCACCCGCCTGTCACCTCCCGATGATGGAAAGAGCAGTGCCCATGGCCCGCGACCTCACCCCCGGCTCCGGCATCCGCGGCGGCCGGCTGAGGGTGTACCTCGGCTCCGCCCCGGGGGTCGGCAAGACCTACCGGATGCTGGACGAGGCCCGGCGCAGACAGGAGCGCGGGGCCGATGTCGTGGTCGGGTACATCGAGTGCCACGGCCGCCGCCACACCGAGGCCATGACCGACGGCCTGGAGGTCCTGCCCCGCGTCCACCGCTCCTACCGCGACGCCGAGTTCGAGGAGATGGACCTCGACCGGGTGCTCGCCCGCCGCCCGGCCGTCGTCCTGGTGGACGAGCTGGCGCACACCAACATCCCCGGCGGCCGCAACGCCAAGCGCTGGCAGGACGTCGAGGAACTGCTCGCCGCCGGGATCGACGTCATCACCACCGTCAACATCCAGCACCTGGAGTCGCTGAACGACGTCGTCCAGAAGATCACCGGCATCCCCCAGCGCGAGACCGTCCCGGACGAGGTGGTCCGTCGGGCCGACCAGCTCGAACTCGTCGACATGGCGCCGCAGGCGCTGCGCCGGCGCATGGCCCATGGCAACGTCTACAAGGCGGAGAAGGTGGACGCCGCGCTCTCCAACTACTTCCGGGTCGGCAATCTCACCGCCCTGCGGGAACTCGCCCTGCTCTGGGTGGCCGGGCGGGTGGACGAGGGCCTGCGCGACTACCGGGCCAGCCACAAGATCGACCGGGTCTGGGAGACCCGCGAGCGCGTCGTGGTCGCCCTCACCGGCGGCCCCGAGGGCGAGACCCTGATCAGACGGGCCGCCCGGATCGCCGTCGCCGCCGGCGGCGAGCTGCTGGCCGTCCACGTCTCCCGCAGCGACGGCCTGGCCGGCGCCTCCTCCGGCGCGCTCGCCCAGCAGCGGCAGCTGGTCGAGTCCCTCGGCGGCAGCTACCACGTGGTGGTCGGCGACGACATCCCCACCGCGCTGCTGGCCTTCGCCCGCGCCCACGACGCCACCCAGCTGGTGCTCGGCACCAGCCGCCGCGGCCGGATCAACCGCTTCCTCACCGGCCCCGGCACCGGGCAGACCACCGTGGACGCCTCCGAGGACATCGACGTCCACATGGTCACCCACGAGTTCACCGGCCGCGGCCGGCTGCCCTCGCTCGGCCGCCGCCACTCCCGGCGCCGCACCGTCGCCGGCTACCTGGCCGGCCTCGTGCTGCCCTGGCTGCTCACCGCCGTGCTCTCCCAGGCGCACGACACCATCAACCTCACCACCGACGCCCTGATCTTCCAGCTCGGCGTGGTCATCGTCGCCCTGCTCGGCGGCGCCATGTCCGCCCTGCTGGCCGCCTTCATCGCCTCGGTGCTGCTGAACTACTACTTCATCCCGCCGGTGCACAGCCTCACCATCGGCGAGACCAACAACATCGTCGCCCTGGTGGTCTTCGCCGCCATCGCGCTCGCCGTCTCCACCGTGGTCGACCACGCGGGCCGACTCACCACCCGGGCCGCCCGCGCCACCGCCGAGGCCGAGACCCTCTCCACCCTGGCGGGCAGCGTGCTGCGCGGCGCCGACGCGCTGCCCGCCCTGCTGGAGAAGTCCCGTACGGCCTTCGGCATGCAGGCCGTCGCGCTGCTCTCCCGCACCGGCGGCGAGGTGCTCGCCCACAGCGAGGCCGAGCACCCGGACGACGGCGACGGGCAGCACGAGACCACCGAGGTCCCGGTCGGCGTCGACGCCCTGCTGGTCCTCACCGGCCGCCGGCTGCCCGCCGCCGACCAGCGGGTGCTCACCGCCTTCGCCGCGCACGTCGCCGCCGCGCTGGAGCGCGACCGGCTGGCCGTGGTCGCCGCCGAGGTCGAGCCGATCAAGGCCGCCGACCGGATGCGCACCGCCCTGCTCGCCGCCGTCAGTCACGACCTGCGCACCCCGCTCGCCGCCGCCCGCGCCTCGGTCGGCTCGCTGCGCAGCCCCGACGTCGAGTTCTCGCCCGAGGACCAGGCCGAACTCCTCGCCACCGCCGACGAGTCACTGGTCAAGCTCACCCGCCTGGTCGACAACCTGCTCGACATGAGCCGCCTCCAAGCCGGCGCGCTCACCCTGCACCTCACCGAGACCCACCTGGACGAGATCCTGCCCAGGGCGCTCGACAGCCTCCCCGACCCGTACGCGCCGATCCAGCCGCTCGACCTGGACAGCGCCCCGCCGGTGCTCGCCGACCCGCCGCTGCTGGAACGCGTCCTCGCCAACGTGATCACCAACGCGTTGCGCCACAACGCCCCCGGCGCGCCCGTCCTGGTCACCGCCAGCCACCACGCCGACCAGGTCGAGATCCGGGTGATCGACCGCGGCCCCGGCATCGCCCCCGAGGACCGCGACCGGGTCTTCCTGCCCTTCCAGCGGCTCGGTGACACCGACAACACCACCGGCGTCGGCCTCGGCCTTGCTCTCTCCCGCGGCCTCGCCGAGGCGATGGGCGGCAGCCTGGAGGTCGAGGACACCCCCGGCGGCGGCACCACCATGCTGCTCACCCTGCCCGCCGCCACCGAGTCAGCCGCCACCGAGCCAGCCGTCCCCGGGGAGGAACCACCGCATGAGTGAGCGAAGTGAACGAATCACCGACAGGTGCGAGGTCCTGATCGTCGACGACGAACCGGCCCTGCTGCGCACCCTGCGGATCAACCTCAGCGCCCGCCAGTACGCCGTGCGCACCGCCGCCAGCGGCGGCGAGGCGCTCGACCGGGCCGCACACTCCGTCCCGGACGCCGTCCTGCTCGACCTCGGCCTGCCCGACGTCGACGGCATGGACGTGCTGCGCGGACTGCGCACCCGCAGCTCGGTGCCGATCATCGTGCTCTCCGGCCGGACCGACGCCGCCGACAAGATCGGCGCCCTGGACGCGGGCGCCGACGACTACCTCACCAAGCCGTTCCTGATGGACGAACTGCTGGCCCGGTTGCGCGCGGTGCTGCGCCGGCCGTTAGGCGGGGTCCCGCTGGGACGGCCGGTGATCGGCGACCACACCGTCGACCTCGCGGCCACCACGGTGACCGGCCCGGGCGGCCCGGTGCGGCTCACCCCGACCGAGTGGCGGATCCTCAGCCTGCTGCTCGCCAACCCCGGCCGGCTGGTGCCCGGGCGGCAGATCCTGCGCGAGGTGTGGGGCCCGGCCCAGGAGGCGCGCGGCAACTACCTGCGGGTCTACCTCGCCGGGCTGCGCCGCAAGTTGGAGCGGGACCCGGCCCGCCCGCGCCATCTGGTCACCGAACCGGGGATCGGGTACCGCTACGTGCCCTGAGAGGGCGTTCGATACCGATTTAGGCTGCCGCAAGCGGTTTCGGGCGGAGGTATTGTCCGGTTCTGTCCGGGCTGGCGGTCAGCCGGGTGGTCATCGAGTTGACCATGGTCCAATGGATCATCGAGCGTGACCGGTCCGGCAGTTCCTCGTAGTCGCGATGGAGCCGCCGGTACCGGGACATGATCCCGAAGGTCTGCTCCACGCGCCAGCGGATCGGCTGGACGACGAAGCCCTTCTGCTCCTTGTCCCGGGCCACGACCTCGACGTCGATGTCGAGTGCGGCGCCGTGCTTGACGACGGCGTTGTTGTAGCCGGCGTCCACCCACGCTTTGGTCACCGTGGGCCACTGGGCGGCGAGGGTGTCCAGGACCTGCTTGCCGCCCGCCGAGTCCTGGACACCGGCAGCGGTGACGATCAGGACCAGGAGCAGGCCGAGGGTGTCGGTGGCGATGTGGCGCTTGCGGCCCTTGACCCGCTTGCCGCCGTCGTAGCCCTGACTGTCGGCCGGGGCGTTCGGCGAGGCCTTCACCGACTGGGCGTCGATGATCGCGGCGCTCGGCAGGATCCGGCGGCCCTTCTTCGCCCGCAGCTGGTCACGGAGTGTGTCGTGGATCCGCTCGGTGGTGCCGTCGCGTTCCCACTCCTTGAAGTAGCCGTAGACGGTGGTGTGGGGCGGGAAGTCGTGCGGCAGGTAGCGCCACGCGATGCCGGTCCGCGCGACGTAGAGGATCGCGTTGACCACCTCGCGCAGCCCGGTCGTGGGCTCACGTCCTTCGGCGCGGGTGCGTCGCCACTCCAGCAGCATGGGCTCGATGAGCTCCCACTGATCGTCCTTCAGGTCCGAGGGGTACCGGCGTCGTTCCGTCACAGTTGATCAATATCGCGGACACGGACCCGGCCGCCACGAGATCCTGGAACCGAGTCCGTGCCGGGTGATCGAAAGCCGGACAGTTGGGGGGAATCCCCTATCGAACGCCCTCTGAGGGCGTCAACGAGCCGTCAAGGGCGGCTCGGCGGGCGACAGGAGAGTGTCAAGGCCGGTCGGCGGCGGTGTTCCGTGGGCGTAGCGTCAGTGCTGGAACGAGCGGGCCCTGCTCCGTGTGGGGGAAGCCCGGGGCCGCTCTCCAGCCGCCGCCAAGGCGGCCAGCAGGTGGGGGAGGGGCGCGCGACGCACGTCGCGCGCCCCTTTGATTTCGCCGCTACGCGACGTCCGGGGGTGCGTGCTCTCCCCGGGTACGGGCCTCAGTCGTCCGCGCCGTCGGACTGCCGGGGCAGCGCCAGCGCCACGGTGTCCGCGAACTCCCGCACCGCGCTGGTCCGGCTGACCACGCGGCCGCTGTGCACCACCAGCCGGCTGTGCCCGCCCGCGAGCGCCCCGGCCAGGCTGTCCCCGCGCACCGCCAGCAGCTCCGCCGGGAAGCCCGCGTCCACCCGGACCGGCGGCAGCCCGAGCGCCGCCCGGGCCTGGTTCGCCACCGCGTCGTACGCCGTGTCCGGGTCCAACTCCCCGCCCGCGGCGAGCAGATAGGCCGACTCCAGTGGATCGGCCCGGCCGACCGGGTTGGACGGGTCCCGCAGTGCGCCGCTGCCCGCCGCCAGCGGCACCCCGGCCGAGGCCAACTCCCGTACCAGGCCCGGCCGCAGTCCGGTCACCCGGCCCTCCAGCCCGGTGCACCCGCCGTTCTGCGGCAGGCAGACCACCCGCACCCCGCTGGTCGCCAGCACGGTGGAGGCGCCCCGGGCCAGCGCCCCGCACGGCCCGAGCGACACCCGCGGCCGAAGTGGGGCCAACGCGCCGGCCAGGCGGGCCAGTTGGGCCGCGTCGGCGGCGGTGGTGTGCAGGTCCACCGGGCAGTCCGCCTCCCGGGCGGCCTCCAGCAGCAGTTGCACGTACCCGGCCGGGTCCGGGTCCAGCTCCGGGCAGCCGCCGGCCGCGGTGGCGCCGAGCTTGAGCGCCTCGCGCAGCTGTGCCCGCCCGTCCGCGCCGGTCCGGCCGGTGAGCAGTCGGGGCATCGCCACCGCCTGGAGCTCGGCGAGGCCCCGCAGCGCCTGCCGGGCGGTGAGCACCGCCTCCAGCCGGCGCAGCCCGTGCACGTCGCCGATCCGGACGTGGGTGCGCTGGGCGGTTGCGCCGTAGCCGAGCGAGGTGAGCGCGGCCTCGGTGATCCGGCGGGTGAGGTCGGTGGGGGTCTCCGGCGGCGGGGCGGGCAGGGCGGCGGAGAAGGCGGCGTCGTAGTGGGCGTGCGCCTCGGCGGGGGCGGGGAGCAGCAGGTAGCCCTTGAGGTCGATCCGGGCGCCGGTGGTGACGATGGGCGCGCCGGGCAGGGCGGGCAGCGGGCCGAGGCTGCCGGCGGTGCCGACGGCCTGGATCCGGTCGCCGCTGATCCGGACGTCCACCATCCGTCCGTCGGCCAGTCGGGCGTTGGCGAGCAGCAGGACCGGGCCGTGCCCGAGCGGGTTGGCCGCCGGGCCGGGCCCGGAGTGCGGCCCGTCGGCGGCTGCGCTGTCCATCGCCGGCTCCTTCTCGCGCTGCCCAGTGGGGACCAGTGGGACCGGTGGGACCGGTGGGACCGGTGGGGCCGGTCGGGATCGGCTCCGTGGGGATCGGCCGGTGTCCCGGTCAATGAGGGTCGAGCCTATGGCGCGCGGGGGCGGGGCGCCGGGAGGCGGGCAATAGTCGTATCGGGTCGGGGCGCACGGCTCGCGGGCCCGTCGAACGCCCTGCCTTGGATCGGTCGCCCGTCCACCTCGCCGACCTGCGGTCTTCGCCTCGGGATACGGATTTCACCTCTGGGCGCGGAACGTGTAATCTCTTCCTCGTTCGCCCCTATAGCTCAGTCGGTAGAGCGTCTCCATGGTAAGGAGAAGGTCTGCGGTTCGATTCCGCATGGGGGCTCTGGTGAGAAGCAGTCAGCTCCGGCTGTTCTGCGGATCACTGTGGCGGTGTAGCTCAGTTGGTAGAGCAAGCGGCTCATAATCGCTGTGTCACCGGTTCAAGTCCGGTCACCGCTACCCCGCGTAGTCGGTCGGGAGATCGCACTCCCGGTCGGCTACTCTTGTTGTGTTCTTATTCGCTGTCCAAGGAAGGCACTCCCGTGGCTGCCACCGACGTCCGCCCGAAGATCACGCTGGCCTGCGTGGAGTGCAAGGAGCGGAACTACATCACCAAGAAGAACCGGCGTAACGACCCGGACCGTCTTGAGATGAAGAAGCACTGCCCCCGCTGCAACTCGCACACCGCGCACCGCGAGACCCGCTGACCCTGTCACAGGGCGTCGGGCCTGTGTGAATTCAGGTCTTCTGCTCCGGGCCGCATCCCTCAACGGGGGTGCGGCCCGGAGTTTTTTCGTATCCACCCGCGTTTCGAGGAGCTGCCATGGCGCTCGACCCCTCCTTCATCGGACGTAGCTACCCGCCCACCGAGCCGTACGAGGTCGGCCGGGAGAAGATCCGCGAGTTCGCGATCGCGATCGGGGACGCCAACCCCGCGTACACCGACGCGGAGGCGGCGAAGGCCTTCGGCCACCGGGACGTGATCGCCCCGCCGACCTTCCCGTTCGTGATCACCTACCGCGCGGCCGGCCAGGTGGTCGAGGACCCGGACCTGGGCCTGGACTACAGCCGGGTGGTGCACGGCGACCAGAAGTTCGTCTACACCCGCCCGGTGCAGGCCGGCGACCGGCTGACGGTCGCGATCACCATCGACAACATCAAGTCGCTGGCGGGCAACGACGTGCTCACCGTGCGCGGCGAGGTGGCGGACGAGAGCGGCGAGCACGTGGTGACGTCGATCATGACGCTGGTGGCCCGGGCCGCCGACGAGGCGGGGGAGTGAGTGGCATGACGGTCAACTACGACGAGGTCGAGGTCGGCACCGAGCTCCCGGCGCAGTCCTTCCCGGTGACCCGCGCCACGCTGGTGCAGTACGCGGGTGCCTCCGGCGACTTCAACCCGATCCACTGGAACGAGAAGTTCGCGCTGGAGGTCGGCCTGCCGGACGTCATCGCGCACGGCATGTTCACCATGGCCGAGGCGATCCGGGTGGTCACCGACTGGGCCGGCGACCCGGCCGCGGTGGTCGAGTACGGCGTCCGCTTCGTCCGTCCGGTGCCGGTGCCGAACGACGGGGTCGGCGCGGTGGTCGAGGTCTCCGCCAAGGTCGCCAAGAAGCTGGACGACCGCAAGGTGCAGGTCGACCTGCTGGCCACCACCGGCGGGCAGAAGGTGCTCGGGATGTCCAAGGCGGTCGTCCGGCTCGCCTGAGCCGCGGCCCCTTCGCTGACCGGGGCTGCCGCTGATCGGCCGCCCCGGAGGCCCGCTCGACGGGCCTCCGGGGCGGTTTTCGTCCTTCCGGAGGCCGCCGAGCCCGCCAGGGCCCGGGGGCTCCGGCCACGGGGGCGGCGGGCCGGCCGCCCCCGCACCCGTACGCTGGTGGGCGTGCTGGTAGAAAACGACGCCCCCCTCGCCCCGCTGACCACGCTCCGGCTCGGCGGCCCGGCCCGCCGCCTGGTGACCGCCCGCACCGACGACGAGGTGATCGCCGCCGTCCGCGAGGCCGACGCGGCCGGCGAGCCGCTGCTGGTCCTGGGCGGCGGCTCCAACCTGGTGATCGGCGACGCCGGCTTTCCCGGCACGGTGCTGCGGATCGCCACCACCGGTTTCGCCCTGGACGGCGCGGTGCTGGAGCTGGCGGCCGGCGAGGTGTGGTCGGAGGCGGTCACCCGTGCGGTGCGCGAGCACGGCCTGGCCGGCGTCGAGTTCCTGGCCGGCATCCCCGGTTCGGCCGGCGCGACCCCGGTGCAGAACGTCGGCGCGTACGGCCAGGAGGTCGCCCAGACGATCACCGAGGTGGTCGCGTACGACCGCGTCGACGACCGGGTGGCCACCCTGACGAACGCCGAGTGCGCGTTCTCCTACCGCCACAGCCGCTTCAAGGCGGAGCCGGACCGCTACGTGGTGCTGCGGGTGCGGTTCGCCCTGACGGACCACGCGGGCCTCTCCAGCCCGGTCAAGTACGCCGAGGTGGCCAAGCACTTCGGCGTCGAGCAGGGCGAGCGGGTGCCGCTGGGGCAGGCGTACGAGGCGGTGCTGAAGCTGCGCTCCGGCAAGGGCATGGTGCTGGACCCGGCGGACCACGACACCTGGTCGGCCGGCTCCTTCTTCACCAACCCGGTGCTCACGGCCGCGCAGTACGAGTCCTTCCGCACCCGCCCGGGCGCCGAGAACGCCCCCGCCTACCCGGCCCCGGAGGGCTGCACCAAGACCTCGGCGGCCTGGCTGATCGACAAGGCGGGCTTCGGCAAGGGCTACGGCAGTGGCCCGGCGACCCTCTCCACCAAGCACACCCTGGCGCTCACCAACCGCGGCTCGGCCACCGCCGAGGACCTGCTGGCGCTGGCCCGGGAGATCCGGGACGGGGTCAGGGAGGTCTTCGGGGTGGAGCTCGTGAACGAGCCGGTGATGGTGGGCGTCGAGCTCTAAGCGGCGCCGCGCCCGTCCACCAGCCAGGCGTCGATGTCCGCCAGCAGTTCCTTGCGGACGGCCTCCGGCGCGCACGAGCCGCGCACCGACTGCCGCGCCAGCTCGGCGAGCTCGGCGTCGCTGAAGCCCAGCACGTCGCGGACCAGGTCGTACTGGGCGGCGAGCCGGCTGCCGAACAGCAGCGGGTCGTCCGCGCCGAGCGCCAGCGGCACCCCGGCGTCGAACAGCTTGCGCAGCGGGACGTCCTCGGGGCGCTCGTAGACGCCGAGCGAGACGTTGGAGGACGGGCAGACCTCGCAGGTGACCTGGCGGTCCGCGAGCCGGGCCATCAGCCGCGGGTCCTCGGCGGCCCGCACGCCGTGGCCGATCCGGCCTGCGCCCAGGTCGTCCAGGCAGTCCCGCACGGACTCCGGCCCGGCCAGCTCACCGCCGTGCGGGGCGGCCAGCAGCCCGCCCTTGCGGGCGATCGCGAAGGCCCGGTCGAAGTCCCGGGCCAGGCCGCGGCGCTCGTCGTTGGAGAGGCCGAAGCCGACCACGCCGTGGTCGGCGTACCGGACGGCGAGCCGGGCCAGCGTCCGGGCGTCCATCGGGGACTTCATCCGGTTGGCCGCGACCAGCACCCGGATGCCCACCCCGGTGGCCCCGGCGGCGTGCTCCACCGCGTCCAGGATCAGCTCCAGCGCGGGGATCAGCCCGCCCAGCCGGGGCGCGTAGGAGGTCGGGTCGACCTGGATCTCCAGCCAGCGGGAGCCGTCCCGCTTCTCGTCCTCGGCCGTCTCCAGGACCAGCCGGCGGATGTCCGATTCGTCCCGGAGCACCGAGCGGGCGGTGTCGTAGAGGCGCTGGAAGCGGAACCAGCCGCGTTCGTCGGTGGCCCGCAGTCGGGGCGGTTCGCCGGAGCTGAGCGCCTCCGGCAGCCGGACGCCGTGCTTGTCGGCCAGCTCGAGCAGGGTGGCGGGCCGCATCGAGCCGGTGAAGTGCAGGTGCAGGTGGGCCTTCGGGAGGCCCCTGACGTCTCGCGGGTTCAACAGGCGTTCCATTCGCCGATACTGCCGTATGCGGCCCCCAAACGGGAACCGCCCCCTTTCCGTCCCCCGAAGGGGTGAAAGAGGGCGGTGTGCCGGGTGAATCCCGAACGTCCAGTTGACGTGGGACGTCAGTCGCGGGCCTCGCCGAGCAGCTTCTGGATCCGGCTGATGCCCTCGACCAGGTCCTCGTCGCCGAGCGCGTAGGAGAACCGCAGGTAGCCGGGAGTGCCGAAGGCCTCACCCGGGACGGCGGCGACCTCGACCTCGTCCAGGATCAGGCTCGCCAGCTCGCCGGAGGTCTGCGGGCGCCGGCCGCGGATCTCCTTGCCCAGCAGGCCCTTGACCGACGGGTAGGCGTAGAAGGCGCCCTCGGGCTCGGGGCAGACGACGCCCTCGATCTCGTTGAGCATCCGCACGATGGTCTTGCGGCGGCGGTCGAAGGCGGTGCGCATCTCGTGCACCGCGGACAGGTCGCCGGAGACGGCGGCGATCGCGGCGCGCTGGGCGACGTTGGAGACGTTCGAGGTGGCGTGCGACTGCAGGTTGGTCGCGGCCTTGATCACGTCCTGGGGGCCGATCACCCAGCCCACCCGCCAGCCGGTCATCGCGTAGGTCTTGGCGACACCGTTGACCACGATGCACTTGTCGGCCAGCTCGGGCAGCATGGCCGGCAGCGAGGTGAACTCCGCGTCGCCGTAGACCAGGTGCTCGTAGATCTCGTCGGTGAGCACCCACAGGCCGTGCTCCAGCGCCCAGCGGCCGATCGCCTCGGCCTCGGCCCGGGTGTACACCGCGCCGGTCGGGTTGGACGGCGAGACGAAGAGCACCACCTTGGTGTTCTCGGTGCGGGCGGCCTCCAGCTGCTCGACCGAGACCTTGTAGCCGGTGGTCTCGTCGGCGACGACCTCCACCGGGACACCGCCGGCCAGCTGGATCGACTCCGGGTAGGTGGTCCAGTACGGGGCCGGGACGATGACCTCGTCGCCCGGGTCCAGGATCGCCGCGAAGGCCTCGTAGATCGCCTGCTTGCCGCCGTTGGTGACCAGCACCTGGGACGCGTCCACCCGGTAGCCGGAGTCGCGCAGCGTCTTCGCGGCGACCGCGGCCTTCAGCTCGGGCAGGCCACCCGCCGGGGTGTAACGGTGGTTCTTCGGGTCGCGGCAGGCCTCGACGGCCGCCTCGACGATGTAGTCCGGCGTGGGGAAGTCGGGCTCGCCGGCACCGAAGCCGATCACCGGGCGGCCGGCGGCCTTGAGGGCCTTGGCCTTGGCGTCCACGGCGAGGGTCGCGGACTCGGCGATCGCGCCGATCCGGGCGGAGACCCGGCGGTCGGCGGGGCGGATGGACTGGTCGGGCTGCGGGGTGGAAGCGCTCATGCCTGCATCGTCGCAGAACCGGGACGGACCGGGCATCGCGGTTTCAGTATCCGTACGGCTCCGTCCGCATCACGGCTCCCGCCGATCCGCCGGTGATCGCCGCGCCGGGCCGGACATCTGCCGGGCGGCCGGTGGCCCCGGAAGAAGAGGTTCGACCAAACACCCCTCGACCACGTACACTCGCTCCTCGACGGCCACCGAAAAAGACCGGAGCTTTCACCGCCTGTGCAGACAGCGGGGGGAGATACGGTAGGTTGGTCGCCATCAGGAGCCGCGAGGCTCTGTAGGGCAATAGCTCAATTGGTAGAGCACCGGTCTCCAAAACCGGCGGTTGGGGGTTCGAGTCCCTCTTGCCCTGCTGCTTGATCCGTTATCAGCCCGTTCGCTCCACAGAGCGAGCGGGCTTGATGCGGAGAGGGCACCGATCAGCACCGCTTAAGCCGACCGCTCGTGCCTCAAACGGGTACGCAGGTGATGTTCGGCCGGACCCGGATTCAGGTGAGGACGAGTGACGGAGACCACGGGCTCCACCGCAACGCCTGAGAGCGGCAACCCCGAGGGGGCCGACGGCGCTGCCGAGACCACGTCTGCCGAGGGCGACAAGAAGTCCGGCAAGAAGAAGTCCGGCAAGCGGGCCAAGAAGGGCCTGTTCGCGCGGATGGGCCTGTTCTACCGGCAGATCATCGCCGAGCTGCGCAAGGTCGTCTGGCCCTCCCGGAACGAGCTGACCAACTACACCACTGTCGTGGTGACCTTCGTCGTGGTCGTGATGGGCTTCGTCGCCGGCCTGGACTACGGCCTCTCCAAGCTGAGCCTTCTGGTCTTCGGCTGACCGGCCGCCCCACCTTCGAAACGACCTCCCGACCCGGGCCGAATTTCTCGGCCCGGGTCGAGCTGTCGGCGGCGGACGTACGCGCGCGTACCGTGGACTCGGTACTGTTGAAGTCTCCGAGACCTCTCCTGGCGCCCGCGCGAGCGGCCGCGCGCCGGTCCGGTTTCGGAGCGCGCCACCTTCACCATCTCCAGGAAAGAAGCAGCCACCGTGTCTGAGTCCCCCCTGTACGACGCCGACGAGACCGTCCGCGAGGCGGATGTCGCCGCCGAGCTGGACGCGGCCGAGCTGGCTGACGACGCCGAGACCGCCGAGCAGATCGTGGACGCCTCGGACAGCGACGAGGACGAGGTCGAGGCCTACGACGAGGCCGAGGCCGGCGAGCCCGCCGAGGAGGCCGCGCTGCACGTGGAGGTCGCCGCGGCGGAGGACGGCACCGAGGAGCTCGCCGCCGACGAGGACGTCGTCGAGGAGTCCGTCGAGGACGCCGCCGAGGTCGACCCGGTCGCCAAGTTCCGCGAGGACCTGCGCTTCATGCCGGGTGAGTGGTACGTGATCCACACCTACGCCGGCTACGAGAACCGGGTGAAGCAGAACCTGGAGCAGCGCGCCGTCTCGCTGAACGTCGAGGAGTACATCTTCCAGGCCGAGGTGCCGCAGGAGGAGGTCGTCCAGATCAAGAACGGCGACCGCAAGACCATCCGCCAGAACAAGCTCCCCGGCTACGTCCTGGTGCGCATGGACCTCACCCCCGAGTCCTGGGGCGTCGTGCGCAACACCCCCGGTGTCACCGGCTTCGTCGGCAACGCCTACGACCCGTACCCGCTGACCCTGGACGAGGTCGTCAAGATGCTCGCCCCGGACGTCGAGCGCCAGGCCGCCAAGGAGGCCGGCAAGCCCTCGCCGGTCAAGCCGACCGAGATCCAGGTGCTGGACTTCGAGGTCGGCGACTCGGTCACCGTCACCGACGGCCCGTTCGCGACCCTGCAGGCGACCATCAACGAGATCAACCCCGACTCGAAGAAGGTCAAGGGCCTGGTCGAGATCTTCGGCCGGGAGACCCCGGTCGAGCTCTCCTTCGACCAGATCCAGAAGAACTAGTCATACGGTCTTCGGATTCGGGGCAGGGCCGAGGGCCCTGCCCCGAATCCGTTTTGGTCCAGCGGCGCGGACGCGTTAGCCTGGTCCGATGTGTGTGCTGGCGGCCGGGTGTCGCCCCGGTTCCGCACGCACCAGCAATCACCTCTCGGAAGGACCCGGAGAGACATGCCTCCCAAGAAGAAGAAGATCACGGGGCTTATCAAGCTCCAGATCAACGCCGGTGCGGCCAACCCGGCGCCGCCGGTCGGCCCCGCGCTGGGCCAGCACGGCGTCAACATCATGGAGTTCTGCAAGGCCTACAACGCTGCGACCGAGTCGCAGCGCGGCATGATCGTGCCGGTGGAGATCACGGTCTACGAGGACCGTTCCTTCACCTTCATCACGAAGACGCCGCCGGCCGCGCGCCTCATCCTGAAGGCCGCCGGTATCGAGAAGGGCTCCAGCGAGCCGCACAAGACCAAGGTCGCCAAGCTCACCAGCGCCCAGGTCCGCGAGATCGCCACCACCAAGATGCCCGACCTGAACGCCAACGACCTGGACGCGGCGGAGAAGATCATCGCCGGCACCGCCCGGTCGATGGGCATCACGGTCGAGGGCTGATTCCTCTTCTCGTCCCCCTGTGGTAGGGCCTGCGCAGGCCCGTTGACTACCACAACTCCAATCACCATTCAGGAGCAGCAGTGAAGCGCAGCAAGGCTCTGAAGGCCGCGGACGCTCAGGTCGACCGCGAGCGCCTTTACGCCCCCCTCGAGGCCGTCCGCCTCGCCAAGGCGACCAGCACCACCAAGTTCGACGGCACCGTCGAGGTCGCCATGCGTCTGGGCGTCGACCCGCGCAAGGCCGACCAGATGGTCCGCAGCACCGTGATCCTCCCGCACGGCACCGGTAAGACCGCTCGGGTCCTGGTCTTCGCGACCGGCGAGCGTGCCGAGGCCGCGCGTGCTGCGGGTGCCGACATCGTCGGCTCCGACGAGCTCATCGACGAGGTCGCCAAGGGCCGCCTCGACTTCGACGCCGTCGTCGCCACCCCGGACCTCATGGGCAAGGTCGGTCGCCTGGGCCGCGTGCTCGGCCCCCGTGGTCTGATGCCGAACCCGAAGACCGGCACCGTGACCCCGGACACCGCCAAGGCTGTGAACGAGATCAAGGGCGGCAAGATCGAGTTCCGCGTCGACAAGCACTCGAACCTGCACTTCATCATCGGTAAGGCCTCCTTCACCGACGAGCAGCTGGTCGAGAACTACGCCGCCGCGCTGGACGAGGTGCTCCGCGCCAAGCCGTCCGCCGCCAAGGGCCGCTACATCAAGAAGACCGCGTTCTCGACCACCATGGGCCCCGGCATCCAGGTGGACCCGAACCGCACCCGCAACCTCCTCGTCGAGGAGGACCCGGCCGCGGTCTGAGCCCCAGTGCTCTAGAGCAGTCCGCACGGCGGGCCCGTACCCCCTTCACCGGGGGGTGCGGGCCCGCCGTCGTTCGTCGGTGCGGAAGGTGCCGCCGAAGGGCCCCGGGAAGGGCCGCCGAAACGGTTGCCGGATCGGGACACGGGCGGATGGGAACGTATGCCCGAAGCGTCGTACGCTCTGCCGGTCAGATCATGTGGAGAACCTGTGACCGCAGGAGTGTGCCGTGCCGCCCGCCCTTCGCCCCGCCGCGCTCGCGGCGGCCCTGCTGCTGCTCGGCGCCGTCACCGGTTGCAGCGTCCTGGCCGCCCCCGGCACCCGCGTCCCCGGTGGGCCGGCGCCGGTGCCGCCCAAGCAGGTGGTGCTCACGGCCGCCCAGGCGCTGGACGACACCGGCGGCGCCCGGATCGACGTGGTGCGGGAGAGCGCGTCCGGCAAGCGCACCGCGAGCGGCACGCTGGCCTGGGGCGACCGGGACGAGGCCGCGCTGACCGTCACCGACGAACTGGGCACCGGTCAGCTGACCCTCCGGGACGGCGCGATCGACCTCGCCTACCAGGGCGGCGTGGCCAAGCACGCGGACCGCGCCACCGCCGAGTCGCTCGACCCGAAGGCCGGGGCCGCCCCGGCCGACTACGCGGGCGGCTGGACCACCGACCTGGTCACCAACCCGGGCAGCCGGGCGTACGCGATGGCCCAGACCGACCGGCTCGGCTCGCTCGGCGGCGAGCAGCTCGCCGGACTGACCGTCGCGCACTACCAGGGCTCCGCGCCGGTGGCCGACTACTTCGGCGCGGACCGGGAGTTGAGCCCGCAGCAGCTCGCCGTGGTGGTCGACTGGTACCGCCGGCAAGGGGTGGCGGAGATCGGCTACGACGTCTGGGTCGGCCCCGGCCAGCGGTTGTTGAGGTTGCGTGAGACGGCTCGGGGGAGCGCCGGAACCACCGTGACCACGACGGACGTCTCAGCCTCCGGCACGGGGGACACGACGGCCGCCGCAACCGGGTGACGGGAGAGGGGATATCCGGTGCGGAAGGGATCCGGCGATCCGTTAGAGTCCGCGTGAGAAGAAGCTGAGGATCGGCTCTTCCGAAGAACCTACGGGGGTACCTCCATGCGCGCTGTGCGCCTCGCCTCGACCGTCGCCACCGCCGCCGTCCTGCTGGCCGCTCTCACCGCCTGCGGCAGCAAGGGCGGCAGCGACGCCAAGAGCACCGACGCCAAGAGTGCCTCCGCGCAGGACCCGGGCTCGCTCGCGGGCGCGCTGACCGGAGACCCGAAGGCCGCGCTGGCCGCCTCCGCCCTGGTGATGCAGAAGGCCGGCAACGGCAAGGTCGCCATGACCTCCCTGGACACCTCCAACCTCGGTGGCGGCGGCACCGCCGACTGGAAGGACCCGGCCAAGGTTTCCGTGGACCTGGCCGCCGACATGGAGGGCAAGAAGCTCAAGGTCCGGGTGGTCGGGACGGACGCGTACGTCGGCGGCGACGACGCCGGCGCCCCGGCCCTGGGCGGCAAGCACTGGGTCAAGGTGCCCGCCTCGGAGAAGATCGGCGGTGCCTTCCTGGTGATGGGCCAGATGATGAACCCGGTCGCCCAGCTCACCGTCGCCGCCCAGAGCGGCAAGCTGAGCAAGGTCGGCCAGGAGACCGTGGACGGCGTCCAGACCACCCACCTGCGGTCGGTCGAGGACACCTCGGTCCTGGTGGCCGGGATGACCGCGCTCTCGCCGGAGCAGCGCCAGTCCGTCCAGAAGCTGCTGGAGGAGGACGGCAAGACCCTCACCATCGACTTCTGGCTGAACGGCAAGCAGGAGCTCGTGAAGTACCAGGAGTTCGGCGACACGAACGGCGAGTCGAAGGCCGTCACCGTCAAGTACTCCGACCTGGGCAAGGGCGACAAGATCGAGGCGCCCGCCGCCGGCGACCTCGGCCCCGAGGCCGACCTGCTCAAGCTGTTCGGCTGAGCCGGTCCCGCACCCGCTCGATCCGCACCGACCACCGGCTACCGCCCCGGGCGCACCGCGCGCCCGGGGGTTCTCAAGGGGGGAACCAATGGCTGGAACCCGCAAGGCCGCCGTCGCCGTCGTCCTCGCCGCCCTGGCGCTGACCGCGACCGCGTGCAACAACAACGACGACAGCAAGAACGCCGCCCCGGCGGCCCCGGCCGCGCCGAGCTCGGCCGCCGCCGCGGCCACCTCGTCCGCCGCCGCCACCCCGGCCAAGGTGAGCCCGGCGGTCTACCTGGAGCAGGTCACCCAGAAGACCAGCGCCGCCAAGTCGGCCAAGGTCACCGAGACGATCACGATCGGCCAGGTCACCATGAAGGGTCAGGGGGCGATGGGCTGGTCCGACGGCCTGGAGGCCGACCTGACCATGGACCTGACGGGCTCCCCGATGGCCAAGGTCCTGGAGCCGATGACCGGTGGGCCGAAGGTGCACTACCTGTACACCAAGGACGCGATGTACATGGGCCTGGGCGGCCAGATGGTCCAGAGCGGCGGCGGCCCGCGCTGGTTGCGCTACAGCAAGGAGGAGATGTCCAAGGCCTCCGGCGGCTCGACCGACCAGCTGCAGAGCGCGGACCCGGTCCAGGGCGTCCGGACGCTGATCGCCAGCGGCAAGGTCACCGAGGTCGGCCAGGAGACGGTGGACGGCAAGGCCGCCACCCACTACTCCGGCGAGCTCGCCGCCGCCGACCTGATCAAGGCGAGCGGCCTGGGCGTGACCCAGGAGCAGGTCGACCGGATCAAGCAGAACCTGGACAAGGCCGGTGTCACCAGCGAGCAGGTCGACGTCTGGGTCGACGCCGACCAGCTGGTGGTCAAGCGGACGGAGCAGGCCGACACCAAGGCCGGACAGATGAACGTCTCCGTGAGCTACTCGGACTACGGCACGCCGGTCATCGCCTCCACCCCGGCTGATTTCCTCACCCTCGCCGACCTGGCGAAGCTCAGCGAAGGCGGCTCCGGCAGCTGATCCCGGTCCCCGTTCCGGCGCTCGACTCGTCCGACCGGTGGACGGGTCGGGGCCGGAGGAGCCGGGCCCGGGGGGCGGCTCCGGCCCGGCCCGGTCCGGATGGCAAGGTGGCCCGGGTGAGAGAGGAACGGACGATGGCGGGACGGCAGCGGTTGGCGGCGCTGGCCGCGGTCGCCGTGCTCGCGAGCGGGCTGACCGGCTGCGGCGGGGGCGACGACGCCGCCGGCACGCCGTCCGGCAGTCCGACGTCCACCAGTGCCCCGTCGACCAGCGCGACCCCGACCGGTCCGGCCAAGCCGACCGACCGGTCGCCGCACGGCGTGCTGCTCTCCGCCGAGCTGGCCGCGCAGACCGCCCGCCGGGCCAAGGCCAGCTACCGGCTGGGCGCCGACGCCGGCTCCGGCTCGTTGTTCTGGGCGCCCAAGACGGCGCTGCAGATCAAGCGCTCCACCCCGGCCGAGGCCGAGCAGCTGATCGTCGTGGACACCGTCGCCTACCAGGGCGGCGACGCCGCGACCGCGGCCCGCAACGGCGGCAAGCACTGGGAGCGCTTCACCGTCCCGCCCGGACCGGACGGTCACAAGGAGGTCCCGTACGCGGGGCTGATCGACCAGCTGAATCCGGTCGAGGCGCTGGCCGCGGCCACCGCCGACGGGGTGGACCCGATCTTCGTCGGCGAGGAGAAGTACGAGGACTCGACCGTCGAGCACTACCGGGTGACCACCACCGCCGAGAAGTACGCCGCCGCCCAGACCCAGCTGAGCCAGGCCCGCCGGGACGGCCTGCGGGCGGCCCTGGCGCCCGGCGGCTCGCTCTCGCTCACCGTGGACCTCTGGCTCAACGACAAGGACCAGCTGGTCCGGCTGCAGCGCACCGGCACCGGGGACAGCGGCCGGGCGGACGACTCGGTGCTCTACTCGGACTTCGCCGGGCCGCTGCTCTCGGCCCAGGCCCCGGCCGAGACGGACACCGTGGACACCGGGGTCCGGACGGTCTCCCCGCTGGCCCGCTGAGCCGGCCCCGGGCCTTCACCCGCCCGGGGGCTCCGGGGGCGATTTGCACCGTACGAACGGTCCGGTTATTGTTGCCGAAGCCAAAGACCGCTGGTTGTCGCCGAGCGCCCGTGAGGGAGTCGGTGGCCGAAGGATCTGCGCCTAGCGCAGGCAGCCCGCGCAGGTGTGTCTGGAGCTTCGATTTCCGGGTCCGCGTTCGCGTGGGTCGCCCGTCGAGGTCGTTTCGAGCCCCGTGCGCCTGCGCACCGGGGCTCATTGCGTTTCCGCAGGAGCTTTCCTTCCGTCCGGTCGGTTCGAGGTGTGAATGGTCGACTTCACGGTCGGCCGGACTTCGACATCACGGAAGGAGGCGTAAGCCTATGGCCAGGCCCGACAAGGCTGCTGCCGTCGCCGAGATCACGGACAAGTTCCGTGGCTCCTCCGCGGCGCTGCTGACCGAGTACCGCGGTCTCTCGGTGAAGCAGGTCAAGACCCTGCGTCGCTCGCTCGGCGACAACGCCGAGTACGCCGTGGTGAAGAACACGCTGACCAAGATCGCGGCCAACGAGGCCGGGATCTCCGAGCTGGACGACCTGTTCAACGGTCCGACGGCTGTCGCCTTCGTCACCGGTGACCCGGTGGAGTCGGCGAAGGCTCTGCGTGACTTCGCCAAGGAGAACCCCGCTCTCATCATCAAGGGCGGTGTCCTTGACGGCAAGGCGCTGTCCGCCGATGAGATCAAGAAGCTCGCGGACCTCGAGTCCCGCGAGGTGCTGCTCGCCAAGCTGGCGGGTGCCCTGAAGGCCAAGCAGTCCCAGGCTGCCGCGCTCTTCCAGGCCCTGCCGTCGAAGCTCGTCCGCACCGTGGACGCGCTGCGCGACAAGGTCGAGCAGGGCGGTGCCGGTACGCCGGCTCCCGCCGCCGAGGACGAGGCCGCGGAGTAATTCCGCAGGCTCACGCCTCGCTGCGGGCCCGTACGCCCGCCAACCCGTACATCCGGCACCACCTGCCGATTTAGTGGAAGGACGCCAATCATGGCGAAGCTGACCCAGGACGAGCTGCTCGCGCAGTTCGAGGAGCTCACCCTCATCGAGCTCGCTGCCTTCGTGAAGGCCTTCGAGGAGAAGTTCGACGTCACCGCTGCCGCCCCGGTCGCCGTTGCCGCCGCCGGCGTTGCCGGTGCCCCGGTCGAGGCCGCTGAGGAGCAGGACGAGTTCGACGTCATCCTCGAGTCCGCCGGCGACAAGAAGATCCAGGTCATCAAGGAGGTGCGCACCCTGACCTCCCTCGGCCTGAAGGAGGCCAAGGACCTCGTTGACACCGCTGGTGCCAAGGTCCTGGAGAAGGTTGCCAAGGACGTTGCCGAGAAGGCCAAGGCCGCCCTCGAGGGTGCCGGCGCCAAGGTCACCGTCAAGTGACTTCTCGCCCCCTCTGAGGGGGCCTGAGGCCGGGCCGATCACCCTTGCGGGTGGTCGGCCCGGCCTTTCCGCGTTTCCGGAGGCCGTCCCGAACCACCGGTGTGGCCGAACGCCCACTCGGCACTGTCGGCGCCGAGGAGTATGGTGATCACCGTCATCGGCTGTGGCCCCCACCACGGCTTCTGTAACGCCGGAGGGCTCCGGGCCGATGAACGGGTCGAGGTCCGCACCGCCGGCGGGCCCTTGACGAACCCGGCGCGGCGCGCGATTCTCAAGGCGCGAGTCCGCCCGGTTGGTTTGCGGCTGGATGCATAACCAGCGGCTCCGGCGGGAAATGACTCCACGTGAGTTAGAGCAGTACCCGGTGGGCGCACGCGTCCGCCGGCTACCGGGAGGAGTCTCCGATTCGGTCTCCGAATCAGAGCTGGACAGCAGTGTGGCCTTTGGCTACACTGTCCCTTTGCGCTGCCTGTTAGCTTCTCCGTGACTCGTCGCCCGGAGTTTGCGTTGCCCTGAAGGGGTCTGGCACCGCCTCCGCAAAGCGGCTCTGACCTGGGGTTTCGACTCCGGCAGAGGCCGGTGGTGGGAGGCGGCACCTAGGCTCAAGCAGGCCCGGCTGGTACGCGCGTAGTGAGCTCCGAGCCCTCGGAAGGACCCCCCTCTTGGCCGCGCCGCGCAACGCCTCGAACAATTCCGCCGCATCCACCGCCCCGCTCCGCGTCTCCTTCGCGAAGATCAAGGAGCCCCTCGAGGTCCCGAACCTCCTGGCCCTGCAGACCGAGAGCTTTGACTGGCTGCTCGGCAACGCGGCCTGGAAGACCCGGGTCGAGGAGGCGCTGGAGTCCGGTCAGGACGTCCCCACCAAGTCCGGTCTGGAGGAGATCTTCGAGGAGATCTCCCCGATCGAGGACTTCAGCGGGTCGATGTCCCTGACCTTCCGCGACCACCGTTTCGAGCCGCCGAAGAACTCCATTGACGAGTGCAAGGACCGCGACTTCACGTACGCGGCTCCGCTCTTCGTCACGGCCGAGTTCACCAACAACGAGACCGGTGAGATCAAGTCTCAGACGGTCTTCATGGGCGATTTCCCGCTCATGACCCACAAGGGCACGTTCGTGATCAACGGCACCGAGCGTGTCGTCGTGTCGCAGCTGGTCCGCTCCCCGGGTGTGTACTTCGACTCCACCCTGGACAAGGTGTCCGACAAGGACATCTACTCCTGCAAGGTCATCCCCTCGCGTGGTGCCTGGCTGGAGATGGAGATCGACAAGCGCGACATGGTCGGCGTCCGCATCGACCGTAAGCGCAAGCAGTCCGTCACCGTGCTGCTCAAGGCTCTCGGCTGGACCAACGAGATGATTCTCGAGGAGTTCGGCGAGTACGAGTCGATGCGCAACACCCTGGAGAAGGACCACACCCAGGGCCAGGACGACGCGCTGCTGGACATCTACCGCAAGCTGCGTCCGGGCGAGCCGCCGACGCGCGAGGCCGCGCAGACGCTTCTGGAGAACCTGTACTTCAACCCGAAGCGCTACGACCTCGCGAAGGTCGGCCGGTACAAGCTCAACCGCAAGCTGGGCAACGCCGAGTCGCTGGACTCCGGCGTGCTCACCGAGCCCGACATCATCGGTGCGATCAAGTACCTGGTGAAGCTGCACGCCGGTGAGACCGAGTGGCGCGACGAGACCGGCCGCGACATCGTGGTCGAGGTCGACGACATCGACCACTTCGGCAACCGCCGCCTGCGCAACGTCGGCGAGCTCATCCAGAACCAGGTCCGTACGGGTCTCGCCCGCATGGAGCGCGTCGTGCGCGAGCGCATGACCACCCAGGACGTCGAGGCGATCACGCCGCAGACCCTGATCAACATCCGGCCGGTCGTCGCCTCCATCAAGGAGTTCTTCGGCACCAGCCAGCTGTCGCAGTTCATGGACCAGACGAACCCGCTGTCGGGCCTGACCCACAAGCGTCGTCTGTCCGCCCTCGGTCCCGGTGGTCTCTCCCGTGAGCGCGCCGGCTTCGAGGTCCGTGACGTGCACCCCTCGCACTACGGCCGCATGTGTCCGATCGAGACCCCGGAAGGCCCGAACATCGGTCTGATCGGGTCGCTGGCCTCGTACGGCCGGGTCAACGCCTTCGGCTTCATCGAGACCCCGTACCGCAAGGTCGACGAGACCGGCCTCGTGACGGACCAGGTGGACTACCTGACCGCCGACGAGGAGGACCGCTACGTCATCGCCCAGGCGAACGCTCCGCTGACCGCGGACAACCACTTCGCCGAGCCGCGCGTCCTGGTCCGCCGCCGTGGCGGCGAGATCGACTACGTGCCGGGCTCCGAGGTCGACTACATGGACGTCTCGCCGCGCCAGATGGTGTCGGTCGCGACCGCCATGATCCCCTTCCTCGAGCACGACGACGCCAACCGCGCGCTCATGGGCTCGAACATGATGCGCCAGGCGGTGCCGCTGCTGAAGAGCGAGGCCCCGCTGGTCGGTACCGGCATGGAGTACCGCTGTGCCGTCGACGCCGCCGACGTGATCACCGCCGAGAAGGCCGGTGTGGTCCAGGAGGTCTCGGCCGACTACGTCACCGTGGCCAACGACGACGGCACGTACACCACGTACCGCGCCGCCAAGTTCACCCGCTCCAACCAGGGCACCTCCTTCAACCAGAAGGTGCTCGTGGACGAGGGTGCCCGGGTCGAGTCCGGCCAGGTGCTGGCCGACGGCCCCTGCACCGACGCGGGCGAGATGGCCCTCGGCAAGAACCTGCTCGTGGCGTTCATGTCGTGGGAGGGTCACAACTACGAGGACGCGATCATCCTGTCGCAGCGCCTCGTGCAGGACGACGTCCTCTCCTCGATCCACATCGAGGAGCACGAGGTCGACGCCCGTGACACCAAGCTCGGCCCCGAGGAGATCACCCGGGACATCCCGAACGTCTCCGAGGAGGTCCTCGCCGACCTCGACGAGCGCGGCATCATCCGGATCGGCGCCGACGTCGTCACCGGTGACATCCTCGTCGGCAAGGTCACCCCGAAGGGTGAGACCGAGCTGACCCCCGAGGAGCGCCTGCTCCGCGCGATCTTCGGTGAGAAGGCCCGTGAGGTCCGCGACACCTCGCTGAAGGTCCCGCACGGTGAGTCCGGCAAGGTCATCGGCGTCCGCGTCTTCGACCGCGAGGAGGGCGACGAGCTTCCCCCGGGCGTGAACCAGCTGGTCCGCGTCTACGTGGCCCAGAAGCGCAAGATCACCAACGGTGACAAGCTCGCCGGCCGCCACGGCAACAAGGGTGTCATCTCCAAGATCCTCCCGGTCGAGGACATGCCCTTCCTCGAGGACGGCACCCCGGTCGACATCATCCTCAACCCGCTGGGTGTCCCGTCCCGAATGAACCCGGGACAGGTCCTGGAGATCCACCTCGGGTGGCTCGCCAAGCAGGGCTGGGACGTCTCCGGTCTCGCCGACGAGTGGGCCAAGCGCCTGCAGGCGATCGGCGCCGACCAGGTCACCGGTGGCACCAACCTCGCCACCCCGGTCTTCGACGGCGCCCGCGAGGACGAGATCACCGGTCTGCTGGACAACACCACCCTCACCCGTGACGGTGAGCGCCTGGTGAACTCCACCGGCAAGGCCCGCCTGTTCGACGGCCGCTCCGGCGAGCCGTTCCCGATGCCGATCTCGGTCGGCTACATGTACATCCTCAAGCTGCACCACCTGGTCGACGACAAGCTGCACGCCCGTTCGACCGGTCCGTACTCGATGATCACCCAGCAGCCGCTCGGTGGTAAGGCGCAGTTCGGTGGTCAGCGCTTCGGTGAGATGGAGGTGTGGGCCCTGGAGGCGTACGGCGCCGCGTACGCACTGCAGGAGCTGCTCACCATCAAGTCCGACGACGTCCTCGGCCGAGTCAAGGTCTACGAGGCCATCGTCAAGGGCGAGAACATCCCCGAGCCCGGCATTCCCGAGTCCTTCAAGGTTCTCATCAAGGAAATGCAGTCGCTCTGCCTCAACGTGGAGGTGCTGTCCTCGGACGGCCAGTCCATCGAGATGCGGGACTCCGACGAGGACGTGTTCCGCGCCGCCGAGGAGCTCGGCATCGACCTGTCCCGGCGCGAGCCGAGCAGCGTCGAAGAGGTCTGACGGAGGTCGGGCCGGCTGCCCCGAGCCGCCGGCCCGCCCCCAGGCCCCCCTCAGACCACAGATAAGACTCTCGAATTACGAAAGAGGGCTTGACGACCAGTGCTTGACGTCAACTTCTTCGACGAGCTCCGCATCGGCCTGGCCACCGCCGACGACATCCGCCAGTGGTCGCACGGCGAGGTCAAGAAGCCGGAGACCATCAACTACCGCACCCTGAAGCCCGAAAAGGACGGCCTCTTCTGCGAGAAGATCTTCGGCCCCACCCGGGACTGGGAGTGCTACTGCGGCAAGTACAAGCGCGTCCGCTTCAAGGGCATCATCTGTGAGCGCTGCGGCGTCGAGGTGACCCGCGCCAAGGTGCGCCGCGAGCGGATGGGCCACATCGAGCTGGCCGCCCCGGTGACCCACATCTGGTACTTCAAGGGTGTGCCGTCCCGCCTCGGCTACCTGCTCGACCTGGCGCCGAAGGACCTCGAGAAGGTCATCTACTTCGCCGCCTACATGATCACCTGGGTCGACGACGAGCGCCGCCAGCGCGACCTGCCGTCCCTGGAGGCGCACGTCTCGGTCGAGCGTCAGCAGATCGAGAACCGTCGCGACGCCGACCTCGAGGCCCGCGCCAAGAAGGCCGAAACCGACCTGGCCGAGCTGGAGGCCGAGGGCGCCAAGGCCGACGTGCGCCGCAAGGTGCGCGAGAGCGCCGAGCGCGAGATGAAGCAGCTGCGCGACCGCGCGCAGCGCGAGCTCGACCGCCTCGACGAGGTGTGGGCCCGCTTCAAGAACCTCAAGGTCCAGGACCTCGAGGGCGACGAGCTGCTCTACCGCGAGCTGCGCGACCGCTTCGGCACCTACTTCTCCGGCTCGATGGGCGCGGCGGCCCTCAAGGACCGCCTGGAGACCTTCGACCTGGCCGAAGAGGCCGAGCGCCTGCGCGAGATCATCCGCACCGGCAAGGGCCAGAAGAAGACCCGTGCGCTGAAGCGCCTCAAGGTCGTCTCCGCGTTCCTGCAGACCAGCAACAAGCCCAACGGCATGGTGCTGGACTGCGTCCCGGTCATCCCGCCGGACCTGCGTCCGATGGTGCAGCTGGACGGTGGCCGCTTCGCGACCTCCGACCTGAACGACCTGTACCGCCGCGTGATCAACCGCAACAACCGCCTGAAGCGCCTGCTCGACCTCGGTGCCCCCGAGATCATCGTGAACAACGAGAAGCGCATGCTCCAGGAGGCCGTCGACGCGCTGTTCGACAACGGCCGCCGCGGCCGTCCGGTCACCGGTCCGGGCAACCGCCCGCTGAAGTCCCTCAGCGACATGCTGAAGGGCAAGCAGGGTCGTTTCCGCCAGAACCTGCTCGGCAAGCGAGTCGACTACTCGGCCCGTTCGGTCATCGTCGTCGGCCCGCAGCTCAAGCTGCACCAGTGCGGTCTGCCGAAGGCCATGGCGCTGGAGCTCTTCAAGCCGTTCGTGATGAAGCGCCTGGTCGACCTGAACCACGCGCAGAACATCAAGTCGGCCAAGCGCATGGTCGAGCGTGCCCGCCCGGTCGTGTGGGACGTGCTCGAAGAGGTCATCGCCGAGCACCCGGTCCTGCTGAACCGTGCGCCCACCCTGCACCGCCTCGGCATCCAGGCCTTCGAGCCGCAGCTGGTCGAGGGCAAGGCCATCCAGATCCACCCGCTCGTCTGCACCGCGTTCAACGCGGACTTCGACGGTGACCAGATGGCCGTCCACCTGCCGCTCTCCGCGGAGGCGCAGGCCGAGGCCCGCATCCTGATGCTGTCCTCGAACAACATCCTGAAGCCGGCCGACGGTCGCCCCGTCACCATGCCGACCCAGGACATGGTGCTCGGTCTGTTCTTCCTGACCTCGGACCGCGACAACGTGAAGGGCGCCGGCCGCACCTTCTCGTCGACCGCCGAGGCGATCATGGCCTTCGACGCCCGCGAGCTGGACGTCCAGGCCCCGATCGAGCTGCGCCTCGGCGCCGGCACCGTCCCGCCGCGCGGCTGGACCGCTCCGGTGGACGAGGACGGCCAGCAGACCTGGTTCGAGGGCGAGCCCTTCCGCCTGACCACCACCCTGGGCCGCGCGCTCTTCAACGAGCTGCTGCCCGAGGACTACCCGTTCGTCGACTACGAGGTGGGCAAGAAGCAGCTCTCCGCGATCGTCAACGACCTGGCGGAGCGCTACCCCAAGGTCGTCGTCGCGGCGACCCTGGACAACCTGAAGGCGGCCGGCTTCCACTGGTCGACCCGCTCGGGTGTCACCGTCTCGATCTCGGACGTCATCGTCCCGCCGAGCAAGCCCCAGATCCTGGAGGGCTTCGAGGCGAAGGCGGAGAAGGTCCAGAAGCAGTACGAGCGCGGTCTGATCACCAACGACGAGCGCAAGCAGGAGCTCGTCGGCATCTGGACCCAGGCGACCAACGAGGTCGCGGACGCCATGGCCGCGAACTTCCCGAAGACGAACCCCATCTTCATGATGGTCGACTCGGGTGCTCGTGGAAACATGATGCAGATGCGCCAGATCGCCGGTATGCGTGGTCTGGTGTCGAACGCCAAGAACGAGACCATCCCGCGACCCATCAAGGCGTCGTTCCGTGAGGGTCTCACCGTGCTGGAGTACTTCATCTCCACCCACGGTGCCCGTAAGGGTCTGGCCGACACCGCCCTCCGTACCGCCGACTCCGGTTACCTCACCCGTCGTCTGGTCGACGTCTCCCAGGACGTCATCATTCGCGAGGAGGACTGCGGCACCGAGCGCGGCCTGAAGCTGTCGATCGGTTCCGTGGGCGCCGACGGCGTGCTGCGCAAGGCCGACGACGTCGAGACCAGCGTGTACGCCCGCATGCTCGCCGAGGACATCACCGTCGACGGCAAGCTGCTGGCCACCGCCAACACCGACCTCGGTGACGTGCTGATCGACGAGCTGATCCGCCACGGCATCGCCGAGGTCAAGGTCCGCTCGATCCTGACCTGTGAGTCGGCCGTCGGCACCTGTGCCTTCTGCTACGGCCGTTCGCTGGCCACCGGCAAGCTGGTCGACATCGGTGAGGCGGTCGGCATCATCGCCGCCCAGTCCATCGGTGAGCCCGGCACCCAGCTGACCATGCGTACCTTCCACACCGGTGGTGTGGCCGGTGACGACATCACCCAGGGTCTGCCGCGTGTCGTCGAGCTCTTCGAGGCCCGTACCCCCAAGGGTGTGGCCCCGATCTCGGAGGCCACCGGCCGGGCGCGGATCGAGGACACCGAGAAGACCCGCAAGATCGTCATCACGCCGGACGACGGCACCGACGAGATCGCCTACCCGGTCTCTAAGCGTGTGAAGCTGCTGGTCAGCGAGGGCGAGGCGGTCGAGGTCGGCCAGAAGCTGACCATGGGTGCCACCAACCCGCACGACGTCCTGCGCATCATGGGCCAGCGTGCCGTCCAGGTCCACCTGGTCGCCGAGGTCCAGAAGGTCTACAACTCGCAGGGTGTGTCGATCCACGACAAGCACATCGAGATCATCATCCGGCAGATGCTCCGCCGCGTGACGATCATCGAGTCGGGCGACGCCGAGCTGCTCCCGGGCGAGCTCGTCGAGCGCGGCCGCTTCGAGACCGAGAACCGTCGTGTGGTCTCCGAGGGCGGTCACCCCGCCTCCGGCCGTCCGCAGCTGATGGGTATCACCAAGGCCTCGCTGGCCACCGAGTCCTGGCTGTCGGCCGCCTCCTTCCAGGAGACGACCCGGGTCCTCACCGACGCGGCGATCCACGCCAAGTCGGACCCGCTGCTGGGCCTCAAGGAGAACGTCATCCTCGGTAAGCTCATCCCGGCCGGTACGGGTCTGCCCCGCTACCGCAACATCCGGGTCGAGCCGACCGAGGAGGCCAAGGCCGCGATGTACTCGGCCGTCGGCTACGACGACTACGACCTGTCGCCCTTCGGCGCCGGCTCCGGCCAGGCGGTTCCGCTGGACGACTACGACTACGGCCCGTACACCGGCTGAGTCACGCGTCACTGATCGCAGGGCGGTCACCCCTCACGGGGTGGCCGCCCTGCGGCGTTTCCGGTTACCGGGCGTGCTCAGCAGGCCTGCCCGGCGGGCGGGTTCAGCGCGCGCCGGTGGCCGCCGCCGCGCGCCAGTCCTCCAGACGGCGGATCCGGGTGTGGGTGTCGGGGTGGGTGGAGAGCAGCCGCTGACCGAGGCCCGGGCGGACGGCCCGGCCGCCGTTCTCCCGCGCGGCAATCGCCAGGGCCTGCTCCTCGTCCCGCAGGAAGCCGTGGAAGACCTCGATCATGGCGTCGGCGAAGCCGAGCTCGGCAGCCTGGATGTCCGCCCGCAGCTCGGAGCGGCGGCCGACCGCGGCGAGCAGGTACGGCGTGACCAGGACCAGTAGCAGCGGCGGGAAGGAGAGGGCCACGGCCACCACCAGGACCACCGCGACGACCCCGACCACGAGGGCGCCGAGCAGCGAGAAGATCGAGGCGATCTGGAACGCGATGACCGCCGCGAACCGGAAGACCACCCAGGCGATCCGGGCCGGCATCGAGTACCAGTAGCCGAGCAGGGTCGCCCAGGCGTGACCGCCGCGGTGGTGGCCGAGCTCATGCGCGAGCACGGCGGCCAGCTGGGCGTCGGGGAGGGTCTCCAGCGCGTACCGGGTCACGCCGACGATGTGTCCGGCGGCGGCGGTGGCGTTGATCGCCTTGTGGTCCTCGATCCACAGGTCGTACGACTCCGGGCTCACCCCCGCCTTGGCGGTCACCTGGTGCCAGATCGGCTCCAGCCGGGTCAGCTCGGAGTGCAGCGCGGGGCGCATCCGGAAGAGGTAGCGGGCGAGGAGCTTCTCCGTCGGGCGGTGGAAGACCAGGGCGCCGGAGGCGACCCAGACGCCGATCAGCAGCCAGTTGAGCGGCTCGGGGAGGAACAGCGAGACCAGCGTGACGACCAGCAGGCTGCAGAGGAAGTGCGGGAGCTGGAACAGCAGCTGACCGATCGTGGTGGCGTCGGCGCCGCGCTGGCGGGCGGCCATGTGGATCCGGCCGGTGTGCGGGTCGATGTCGACCGTGGGGTCGAGTACGGGCGGCTGCGGCGGTGCGGGCGGCGGGGCGAAGCCCTGGGCGGGGACGCGGGGCGGCTGCTGCGGGGGCTGGTGCGGGGGCGGGGGCGGGGGCGCGTACTGCGGCGGGACGGTGGTGGGGTGCTGCGGGGCCGCGGTGGGGTACTGCGGCGGGGGTGCGGTGGGGTACTGAGGAGCCGGGGCCGGGTACTGCGGCGGGGCCGCGGTCGGGTACTCCGGTGCGGTGGTGGGGTACTGCGGCGGGGCCGCGGCCGGGGGCTGGGGAGCGCCGTGCGGGTGCTGCGGCGGGACGGTCGGGTACGGCGGCGGGGACGTCGGGTACTGCGGCGGCGGAGCGTCCGGATAGGTCGGTTCGGTCATGACGGAGTCCTTGGGACGGGACGCGCGCGGCAGCGGCGTCCGTACGGCGGTGGACGGGTGCGGACGGGTGTGGACGGGTGTGCGGAACCGGGTCAGCCCGGCAGCAGGGCGGTCACCGGCGGGAACGGACCGGCGCCCACGGGTTCCTCGGGTTCACCGGGGGAGCGGCGGGTTCGCTCCCTTGTCGAGCCGGGGCGTCCCCGGCGCGCCGGGCCGGGCGCGCAGGATGGCCTCGAACGCGGCCTTGGCGTCCTGGCGCGGGCCCTCCAGTTCGAAGTCCTCCAGGGCGTCCTGGTCGAGCAGTCGCTGGATCACCGAGAGCTGCCCCTGGACCAGCTCCTGCTGCTCGTCCTTCAGGTAGCCGAGCGCCCGCGGCAGGTCCTCCGGGTGGGCGGCGACCTGGAGGGCCCAGGCGGCCACCCCGCCCTGCTCCAGGTGGTACTGGTAGAACTTCGCCTTCGCGGCCAGGACCTCGTTCGCCTCCTGGACCTGCCGGAGGGCGTGCGGATGGGCCTGGGTGTCGAAGTGGTACCCGCGCAGCCGCTCCTTCTGGTCGCGGGCGGCCTGGTCGATGTCGAGCTGGACGGCGCAGCCCACCCGCAGGCCCTCGGCCTCGGCGACCGGGTACTCGTCCAGCGCCTGCTGGACGGCGAGTTCGGCCTCGCCGCTCTGGTCGGTGGTGAGGGTGCGGGTGACCGCGCGCATCCGCTGCCGGATGCGGGGGACGAGCACGGCCGGGACGTCACCGATCCGGCTGGTCACCACCAGCTCCGGGACCGTGACCTGCCAGTCGATCTCCACCACGGCCTCGAAGGCGCCGACGTCGTCCCGGCCGGGCAACCGCTCCACCATTTGCAGGTGGTGCAGGCCGAGGTCGATCTCGTACGCGGCCTGGTAGCCGCGGCCGACCAGATCGCTGAAGCCGGGGCGGTGCGGCGGGAGGAAGACCTGGTGCTCGCCGGAGGGCGAGGTCAGTACCAGCGCGGAGTCGGCGCGGGCGGCCGGCCGCTTGGGCAGGCCGAGCGAGCGGCCCAACGGGTGGACCTTCAGAACCGGGTCACTGAGGTCCCCGGTGGGGACGTCGGGGCGGTGTCGTGCCGACATGCGCGGATGCTCCAGGATCGGGACGGGTCGGGTGGGCTTCGGCTTCAGCCGCTGGACGGGGACGGCGCGGGCGCCAGGGTGGCCGGGCCGCCGTCGCGGACGGTGCGGACGAGGTGGTCGAGCCGCTGGCGGTCGCGCTCGGTGACCGCCAGGTCGTCGAACAGCTCGGTGAGTCGGGCGTCCGTCTCGGGCTGGTCGGTGGCGCCGATCAGCCAGCCGCGCAGCACGCCCAGGGCGACGGTGCCGTAGAGGCGGTCGGTGAGGGCCGTACGCCACAGGAGGGCCAGCAGGGAGCGGACCGGCGGCGGCTCCTCGGGGGCCGAGAGCACCGTGACGCTGACCACGCCCCCCGGTTCGGGGCGCGGGCTCCGGGCGTACCAGTCGAGCAGCAGCGGCCGGCCCACGACGGTGTCCTCGGTGCGCTGCGCGGCGGTCAGGAAGGTGGCCAGGGCGAGCTGCCGCAGGCCGGCCGGGCCGGAGAGCCAGCGGACCAGGGCGCGCAGGGCCTCCTCGGCCTCGGGGGAGAGCAGCAGCAGTTCGGCGGCCTCGACCAGGCCGAGTGCCTGGTAGCGGTTGGGCTGGTCGACGGCCGGGGCCTGGGTGCCGAGCCGGAGCTTGGCGGCGAGCTGGTCGAGTTCCGCGGCGGTGAGCCGGTCGGCGGCCAGCGCGAAGGCCTCCAGCGCCTGGGCGGGGAGCAGCGGGCCGAGCAGGGCGTAGCAGCGGATGGCGGTCCAGCGGCGGTGGGCGTTGTCGTCGGCCGCCCAGCTGCGCAGGATGCGCGGGACGGCGCCGGTGCCCGCGTGGTACGCGAGGGCGAGGCTGTTGGCGGCCTGGACGCACAGCCGGAAGTCCTTGGCGCCGGACCACGGGCCGAGCAGTGCGCTCATCGTGGCGGAGAGGTCGACGGAGGCGAGCAGGGCGGTGGCGGAGGCCACCCGGGTGCGGACCAGGGCGCGGGAGTCGGTGGCCAGCGCGTTCAGCCAGCCGGTGATCGCGGGGCGGGCGGAGGGGTGGCTCGCCCAGACCTCGCGCAGCAGCGTGTGCGAGGTGCGGGGGTCGAGGAAGGAGGCCATCCGCTGCGGGACCGGGCCCCACGGGGTCTGTTCGGTCTCCTCGGTGAGTTCGGCCCGGGAGAGGGTCATCCGGTCCTCGATCGAGCTGCCGAAGGGCGGGATGCCGTCCGGCTCGCCGGCGGTGCGGATGGTCTCCAGGCGGCGGAAGAGCTTGTCGGCGCCCTCGGCGGCGAGGGTGTAGGGGGCGTGGTCGAAGACGGCCAGGGACAGCAGGAACGCCTTCTCGCGGAGCGGGAGTTCGGGGTCGCCGAACCAGCGGCCGACCTGTTCCTGGACGACGCTGCCGCCGAACTCGTCGAGGTCCGGGAGGTTGTCCGTCTCGGGCGAGTACCGGGACAGCTCGACCGCGAACTCGGCCAGTTCCCGGACCGGCCGAGGGTGCTTCAGGAACGCCCGGGTCGGGCTGAGGGCGAGCAGCGCTTGGATCTGCGCTGCCGAGGTGTTTCCCAGCAAGGCGCGGAGATGGTTGCTCAGTACGTCCAGGGGGTTGGGGGGCTGCCAGTCGACGGTGGGCAACTCGCGCATCGCGTGGGAACGGACGGTGGTGATGACCAGGTAGCTGTCCTGCTTGGTGAGGGTCTCACGGAGGCGGTCGAGGTCGGATCGGCGCAGCGGGCGGGTGCGGGACGTGGCGTAGTCGGCGAGCAGGTAGCCCTCGGCCTGTTCGGCGCCGGTGAGCAGCGCGGCGGGGGAGACGTCGGGGTCGAGGTTGCGGATCCGGCGGGCTCCCAGATTGGCGAGCAGCGCCAGTCCGGCGTAGCGGCGGCCGGTGTCGGCCCGGCCGGTGAGGATGAGGACCCGCTGTTCGCGTAGCCGGTCGATGGCCTGCTGGTAGGTCGGTCCGTACTGGAAGACCGCGGCCAGGGCGGTGAGTTCCTCCGCCGGGACCTCGCCCGAGGCGTGCAGCGGCGCGCCGAAGGCGGAGCCGAGCTGGTAGACGGTGGTCTTGTGGCCGGTGACGACGTCGCCGTGGACCTGCCCGCCGGAGACGGTGTGCTGGTCGCCGCCGACGAGGTCGCCGCCGAAGCGGGGGTTGCCGCCGGCGAAGAGGAAGCCGTGGCCGGCGAAGGCGTCCGGGACGTGCTCCAGCAGTTCCTGGGCGGCCTCCCAGGCGTTCTGGGGTTCCTCGGGCGGGGCCTCCTGGAGCTCGGCGCCGTCCTGGTCCGGGTCGGGCGGCTGTGGGGAGGCCTCCTGCTCGGGGGTGGCGGTCATCGGTCACCGCCGACGGTGTTGCCGGTGTTGACGTCGCCGTGGACCTCGCCGCCGGAGACGACGTGCTGGTCGCCGCCGATCAGGCTGCCGCCGAAGGACGGTGAGCCGCCGAGGAACTGGAAGGTGGCGGGGGTCCGGCTCTGGGCCGGGGCGGCGGCGGGGGCCGGAGCCGGGCCGGCCGAAGGGGCGGCGGATGGGGCGGCGGCCGCGATGGGAATGCCCTGGGGGGCCGGAGGGGCGGCGACCGGCGTCGGCGCCGGTTCGCCGTACAGCCAGGCGGGGAAGTCGCCCTCCTTGCCCTGGACGGTGATCCGGTGGAAGGCGCCCGTCGGCAGCCCGCCGTGGCCGTGCCGGACGATGCCCTGGTAGACCGCGTCGGAGACGCTGAGCACGCACGGGCCGTCCCGGTGCTTCAGCGCCTCCCGCAGGGCCGTCGAGTCGAGCAGCCGGAAGGCCTGGTTGAGGTCCCAGCCGACCGCTCCGCCGAGCGCTCCGCCCAGCTCCTGGACGGCGACCTCGCCGGCGGCGAGCACGATCCGCAGCCGCACCCGGGCGCTGTCGGCGGCGAGGCGGTTGTTGGCGTACAGCAGGGTGGGGGTCTCGTTGATCAGGGCGTGCAGCAGTTTGGGTTTGGGGACGGTGGGGCTGATCAGGGCCATCACCGAGTCGCCGCGGTCCTCCAAGCGCTGTTCGGCGGGTTCGATGCCGGCGCTGCGCAGCGTCTCGTGCAGGACGGAGTAGAGCATCCGGCGCATGAAGGCCTGCTCGACGTCGTCCCGTCGGCCGAACTGCTCGATGTCCAGCAGCAGGATGGTGTGGTTCACCGGCTCGGTCATGGTCACCTCTCGGTTCGTCATCGGGCCTCAGCCTGCCCGGTGCCGGCGCGGTGGCGTGAGCGCGGGTGAGGCATTCGTTCTGTGACGGTGTGCACAGAACCTCTGTACGGATCAACGGAGTTGACCGGGCCTCCGAAGCAGGTCGGGGCGCGCGATGACCAGCGAGCGGCGGCTGGTGGCGACGATGCCGCGGTCCCGCAGGGACTTGAGCAAGCGGGCGACGGCCTCCCGGGAGGCACCCACCGAGCCGGCCAGCTCCTGCTGGCTGAGCGGGACCGAGATGACGACGCCCTCGTCCGTCCGGCGCCCGTGGGTGCGGGCCAGTTCCAGCAGGAGGTCGGCGAGGCGCTCGCTGACGCTGAGCGAGGCGAACTTCAGCCGGTGGTGGTCGGCCGCGCGCAGCCGGTCGGTGGAGAGTGCCAGCAGTTGCATCGAGGCCGCGGGGGTGCGTTGCAGGTAGCCGGTGAAGGTGGCCCGGTCGACGGCGGCGGCCTCGACCTGCTCCAGCGCGGTGACGGTGGCCGCCCGGGGCCGTCCGCTGAGGGCGGCGGACTCGCCGACGATGTCGCCCGGTCCGCGCAGCGCGAGCAGTGCCTCGTACCCGTTCTCGGCGGCGGCGGTCACCTTCAGCCAGCCGTGCAGGACGAGCAGGACGTGGTCGGAGGGTTCGCCCTCGCGCAGCGCGGTGGACCGCGCGGGGTAGCTGAGCCGGCGGCCGAGGGCGAGCAGTGCGGTGCGGTCGGCGTGGTCCAGCCTGGCCAGGAAGGGTACGCGGTCGTCGAGGCCGTGGCCGGTCGCGGGACCGGGTCCGCCGGACGGCGTGTTGGCCATGGCTGATCAGCCCTCGTTGTGTTCGCCTCGGCGGGGGTGGGCGCGGGTGGTTGAGCGCGGGCAAACAAGCTACTCGCGAACCGGCCGCGCCGTCGGCGATTCCGCGAATTCCGTTCCTTGAGAGATCGGTGAATGAATCTCAGGGATTTGCCCATCGCGGGGCAAAGGTCCTCGTCTGACCCGGCTTGGAGGGCCGGTGCGAGGTAGACGCTTCGCGGCCACCGGCGGGACCAGGTCCCGTCTTGCGGTCGGCTCCACGTCCGTTTCGCGTCTCCGGGCCACTCCCGGCGACGTGGCGCTTCACGAGGGAAGCGAGGTTGCGTGCGGCGTTCTCATCGCGGTCGATGACCAGCCCGCAGTGTTCGCGGCTGAACGTACGTACCCGCAGTGGCAGCCTGGGTTTCACCGCCTGGCAGTGGGAGCACGTCTTGGAGCTGGGGAACCAGCGGTCGGCGACGTTGAGCCGGCCGCCGTTCCACGCGGTCTTGTAGGCGAGTTGGCGGCGGATCTCGCCGAACCCGGCGTCGGACACGGCCCGGGCGAGATTGCGGTTCCTCACCATCCCGGCGACGTTGAGGTCCTCGACCACGATCGTGCCGTACTCGCGGGCGAGTTCGGTGGTGAGCTTGTGGATGCCGTCGCGGCGCAGGTCGGCGATGCGGTGGTGGACCTTGTTGCGCTGCTCGTTGGCGCGCAGCCATCGCTTCGAGGGCTGGCGGCCGGTGCGGTGGTCGGGCCCCATGCGCCGGGAGACGGCGCGGGACAGGCGCCGGAGTTTCTTCTGGGCGTGGTCGTAGTGTTTCGGATTCCCGGCCGGGGGCCGGCCGTCGGAGAACACCGCGAGGGTCTTGACGCCGAGATCGACGCCGATCACCACGTCCGGCCGCCTCGGCGTGGGGCCGCTCCGCTCGACCTCGACCGAGAACGCGACGTACCAACGCCCGGTGTCCAGGTACCCATCGGCTCCATGTCCTCCCCCTCGCGGGGGAGCCGTGGGAACCGCTCCGGCGGGGGAGGTGGCGGAGGGGCCGCTGCGGGAGGCTTCTCGGTGTCGGGATGACGGGGCTTGAGAAGGGGCCGGAAATGAAGCGAGTGCTGGGCGCGATGGCGATCACGGCCGGGGTGCTGGTCGGGATGTCGGGTTGTCTGCCGATCGGGGACGACCAGGAGCACCGGACGGTCAGCTACGGGGTGGCCGAGCAGGTCAAGGAGCTGGTGGTCGAGGGGCAGAACGGCGGCGTGGTGGTGACCGGCGGCGGCGACGCGGTGCACGTGGTCGAGGACCAGAGCTACAAGGGGGACGCGCCGAAGAGCACCCACGAGGTGAAGGACGGCGTGCTCCGGCTGACGTACGACTGCGACTCCTGCGGGATCGGCTACACCGTGCGGGTGCCGGCCGGGACCAAGGTGCGGGTCAAGGAGGGCAACGGCGGCATCAAGCTGTCCGGGCTGGCCGCCGAGGTCGACGCCGACGTGACGAACGGCGGGGTCGAGGCCGGCGGGCTGACCTCCCCGCAGGTGCGGCTGAGCGCCGTGAACGGAGGGGTGCGGGCCGACTTCGCCGGCGCGCCGTCGAAGGTGGAGGCGAAGACCTCGAACGGCGGGGTGAAGCTGAAGGTGCCGTCCGGGGAGACGTACACGGTGGACGCGCGGGCCACGACGGGCGGGACGGACGTGAGCATCCCCTCCCAGCCGGGCGCGGCGCACAGCATCACCGCGCGGGCGGAGACCGGCGGTGTGACGGTCAGCGGTGCCTGACCGGGCGGTGCCGGAGGTTCTGCCGGTAGGGCATGATCTTCTCCGCGGGGGCGGGGCCCCCGGGTACGGGGGAGGTACGAGGGTGGAGCGCGTGGCGCGCTGGCGGACATGGACGACCGGGCTGAGCCCGTACGTGCTGGACACCTTCCTGGCGGTCTGCTCGGCGGCGGTGTCGGTCTGGTCGGTCTACAACGACGACACGGACTGGCCCTGGTGGGTCTACCTGCTGGCGGTGTCCACCGCGCTGTACCTGCCCTGGCGGCGCCGGGTCTCGCTGGCCGTTCTGATCGTCGGCAGTGTGCCGTCGCTGGTGCTGTCGGTGGTGGCGCACTCGGCGAACCCGCAGGTGCCGCTGTACGCGGTGATCGGGATGTACACGGTGGCGGAGCGCTTCCCCGACCGGCAGCGCTGGCCGGTGCTGGCGGTGGTGGTGGTCGCCAACGTGATCGGCACCCACTCGCCGAACGGCGCGCTGTTCAGCGTGCTCACCTCGGGCGGTTCCTTCGTCTTCGGCGCCCTGGTGCGCACCCAGCGGGAGTTGGCCCGGATCCAGGCGGAGCGGGCGCGGGAGGCCGGCGAGCGGGCGGCCAGCGAGTCGGCGCGGGCGGTCGCCGAGGAGCGGGCCCGGATCGCCCGGGAGATGCACGACATCCTGGCGCACGCCGTGTCGTTGATGGTGATCCAGGCCGAGGCCGGACCGCTGGTGGTGCACAACAAGCCGGAGCGGGCGATCCGCGCCTTCGACACCATCGCCGATTCGGGCCGTGACGCGATGGTCCAACTCCGGCGCGTGCTCGGGGTGTTGAAGGATCCGGAGGCGGGGCGGGAGCTGGCGCCGCAGCCCCGGCTGGCCGAACTCGCCGACGTGGCCGAGCGGGTGCGCGGGGCCGGCCTGGAGGTGGAGTTCGAACTCGCGGACGGGCTGGGCGCGGTGCCCGCCGACGTGGAGGCGGCGGCGTACCGGATCGTGCAGGAGGCGCTGACCAACACCGTCAAGCACTCCGGGGCCGACCGGGCCGCCATCCGGGTGCGGCGCACCGGTGACGTGCTGGAGGTCGTGGTATCCGACAACGGGCGCGGCGTGCCGCTGAGGGCCGACCGTACGGTGGCCGGCTGGTCCGGCGGGCGCGGGCTGGTCGGCATCCGCGAGCGGGCGGCGGCCTGCGGCGGCCGGGCCGAGGCCGGTCCGGGGCCGGAGGGCAAGGGGTTCCTGGTGAGTGTCCGGCTGCCGCTGGGGCCGACGGGCGTGGTGGAGAGGGTGGGCGGATGACGTCGATACGGGTGGTGGTCGCGGACGACCAGGAGCTGGTGCGGGCCGGGTTCGGGATGATCCTGGACGCGCAGCCGGACATCGAGGTGGTGGCCGAGGCGTGCGACGGCGCCGAGGCGGTCGAGGCGGTGCGCGCCCACAACCCGGACGTGCTGCTGCTGGACGTCCGGATGCCGGTGATGGACGGGCTGGAGGCGGCCCGCCGGGTGTGCGCCGAGTTCCCGTCCACCAAGGTGATCATGCTGACCACCTTCGACATCGACGACTACGTCTTCGACGCGCTGTACGCGGGCGCCAGCGGCTTCCTGCTCAAGGACGTCCGCCGGGACGACCTGGCGCACGGGGTGCGGATGGTCGCCTCGGGGGAGGCGCTGCTCGCGCCCTCGGTGACCAAGCGGCTGATCGGCGAGTTCGCCGCCCGCCGTCCGGGGACGCCGGACCGGGCGGTGCGGCCGCCGTCCAAGCTGCTGGAGCAGCTGACCCTGCGCGAGCAGGAGACGCTGCGGCTGATCGCGCGCGGGCTGTCCAACGCGGAGATCGCGGCCGAACTGGTGGTCAGCGAGCACACCGTGAAGACGCACGTCAGCAACGTGCTGAGCAAGCTCGGGCTGCGCGACCGGGTGCACGCGGTGGTGTTCGCGTACGAGGCCGGGGCGGTGGTGGCGGGGGAGTCCTGACGTCCGGCGGGGGAGGTCCGAGCGGCTTTCCGGCAGCGCGGTCCTGACCGGCTCCCCCCAGCGGGGGAGGCCGGGAGTTCGCCGGTGCGGGCGATCCGCGACGAGGGCCCCGGCCGGGAGGCTCTGGGGTGTCGCAACGGATCACGGACACCACGGGAGAACCTCGCATGAACGCCCTCCGGAACAGCCGCCTCACCTGCTACGCCGCCGTCGGCGCCCCCGCGCTGATGGCCCTCTACGGCGGCATCCGCCTGGTGCCCGGCTCCCGCGCCCCGGGCCTCGGCTGGACCGCCGGGCACACCGCGATGTTCGCGGGCCTGCTGCTGTTCGCCCCGGTCCTCCTCGCCCTGCGCCGGCTGCTCGCCCCGCGCGGCACCACGGTCGGGCGGCTGGCCGCGAACACCGCGCTGGGAACGGCGCTCATCGGCCTGGCGGCCTCGCTGACACAGATCGGGATCGACCTCTACGTCGGCCTGGCCTCGGCCACCAAGGACGAGCAGGCGCGCCTCTTCGAGCGGGTCCAGGACGTCCCCGGGGTGCTGCCGGCCGTCTACAAGGTCGGCCCGCTGCTCTTCTACGTCGGCCTGCTGGCCCTGCTGGTCGCCGCCTCGGTGGGCGCGGCCCGGACGCTGCGCTGGTGGAGCCCGGTGCTGATGCTGCTCGGCACCGTCGCCTCGGCCGCCGACCTGGCCTTCATCCCGCTCGCCGCCGCCTGCTACCTCGGCGCGCTCTCCCCGCTCACCCGCCCGGCCCCCGCGCTCCGCGCGGCGCTGGCCTGACGGGGCGGCTATATCGGTGGCCGGGGGCGGTGCGGCGGCCGTACCGTCCCGGGTATGAACGCCAAGCGCCCTCTGATCGCCGTGCTCACCGGCGCGGGCATCTCGACCGACTCCGGCATCCCCGACTACCGCGGCCCGCAGGGGCTGTGGCAGAAGGACCCGTCGGCGCAGGAGCTGGTCACCATCGGGCCGTACCGGGGCGACCCGGAGGTGCGGCGGCGGTCCTGGCTGATGCGCCGCGACGCCGGCGCGCTGGCCGCCGAGCCGAACGCCGGGCACCGCGCGCTGGTGGACCTGGAACGTTCCGGCCTGCCGGTGCGGGTGCTCACCCAGAACGTGGACGGGCTGCACCAGCGGGCCGGCCTGCCCGCCCGCAAGGTGCTCGAACTGCACGGCACCGCCCGGGAGGTGCAGTGCCTGCGCTGTCGGGTGGTCGGGACGATGGAGGAGGCGCTGGCGCGGGTCGAGGCGGGCGAGCCGGACCCGGCCTGCCGGGACTGCGGCGGCATCCTCAGGCCGCGCACGGTGATGTTCGGGGAGAACCTGGACCCGGTGGTGCTCCAGCAGGCCGACGCGATCGCCAAGGCCTGCGACATCTTCGTCGCGGTGGGCACCAGCCTCCAGGTCCACCCGGCGGCCGCGCTGCCGCAGATCGCGGTGGAGGGCGGTGCCCGGCTGATCGTCATGAACGGCGAGCCGACCCCCTTCGACGAGGCCGCGGCCGAGGTGATCCGGGAGCCGATCTCCCAGGCGCTGCCCGAGCTGGTGCGGCGGCTGGTCACGGAACGGGCGTGAGGGCGGGCGGCCGTGAAGGGTCTCGTGACGGACGTACCGCATGCGTACGATGATCCTTCCGGCTTCCCCTCACGGCCTGGAGTGAACGACCGATGACGACGACGGCGAAGTTCGACCCCTGGTCGGCGGCTTTCGTGGCCCACCCGTACGACGCGTACGCCGAGCTGCGCGAGCACGCGCCGGTGACGTACTTCGAGCCGACGAACCAGTGGCTCGTCTCCCGCCACGAGGACGTCAGCGCCCTGCTGCGCGACCGGCGGCTCGGCCGCACCTACACCCACCGCTTCAGCCACCAGGAGTTCGGCCGCCCCGAGCCCGACCCGGCGCACGAGCCCTTCCACACCCTCAACGACCACGGGCTGCTGGACCTGGAGGCGCCCGACCACACCCGGATCCGCCGCCTGGTCTCCAAGGCGTTCACCCCGCGCATGGTCGAGGGGCTGCGGCCGACCGTCCAGCGCCTCGCCGGCGAACTGGTCGACGGGCTGCGCGCGGCCGGCGGCGGCGACCTGATCGCCACCGTCGCCGAGCCGCTGCCGGTCGCCGTGATCGCCGAGATGCTCGGCGTCCCGGAGGGCGACCGGCACCTGCTGCGCCCCTGGTCAGCCGACATCACCGGGATGTTCGAACTCAACCCGAGCGAGGAGACCGCCCGCCGGGCCGTCGCCGCGAGCACCGAGTTCTCCGACTACCTGCGCACCCTGATCCGCGAGCGCCGTACCGCCCCCGGCACCGACCTGATCAGCGCGCTGATCCAGGCCCAGGAGGGCTCCGACGCGCTCAGCGAGCAGGAGATGGTCTCCACCTGCGTGCTGCTGCTCAACGCCGGCCACGAGGCGACCGTCAACACCACCGGCAACGGCTGGTGGGCGTTGTTCCGCAACCCCGGGGAACTCGCCCGGCTGCGCGGCTCGGTGGACGAACTGCTGCCCACCGCCGTCGAGGAACTGATGCGCTGGGACACCCCGCTGCAGATGTTCGAGCGCTGGGTGCTGGAGGACATCGAGGTCCGCGGCGTCACCATCCCGCGCGGTGCCGAGACCGCCCTCCTCTTCGGCTCCGCCAACCGCGACCCCGAGCGCTTCGCCGACCCCGACCGGCTCGACCTCGCCCGCACCGACAACCCGCACATCACCTTCGGCGCCGGAATCCACTTCTGTCTCGGCGCCCCGCTTGCCAGACTGGAGCTCACCGAGTCCTACGGCACCCTGCTGCGCCGGGCCCCGGGCCTGCGGCTGGTCCGCGAGCCCGAGTGGAACCCGGGCTATGTGATCCGAGGGCTCAAGGAGCTGCTGGTCGAGGTGTGACGAAGAGGGGGGAGCTGCCGTGGGCAAGGCGACGGGGGCACTGCTGGGGCTGGCGATCGGGGACGCGATCGGCCGGGTGACCGAGTTCAAGAGCGTCGAGACGATCGCGAACGACTGGCCCGACTGGCGGCAACTGCCGCTGCCGGAGCGGGCGCTGGTCACCGACGACACCCAGATGACCCTCGCCCTCGGTCGCGGCCTGCGCACCGCCCTGAAGCGCGGGCCGCTCACGCCCCTGCGGCTGGAGCGGCCCGTCCGCGAGGAGTTCGTCGACTGGTGGCGCTCCCCGGAGAACAACCGCGCCCCCGGCATGACCTGCCTGCGCGCCTGCGAGCGGCTCAGCCACGACGAGTACCGCTGGCAGCAGGCGAGCGACGTCGGCTCCAAGGGGTGCGGCGCCAACATGCGGGTCGCCCCGATCGGGCTGATCCGCGACCTGGACGCCCGGCAGCTCTCCGGCGCCGCCCAGCTGCAGTCCGCGCTCACCCACGGCCACCCGACCGCGCTCGCCGCCAGCGACCTCACCGCCTTTGCCGTCCGCAAGCTGGCCGAGGGCCTCCCGCCGGCCGGACTGCCCGCGGTGCTGCGGGCGTACGCGCTGGCGAGCCGCGAGCGGTACGACGAGTTCTGGCTGGGCAACCTCGCCGACCGCTGGTACGGCAGCTCCCCGCAGGCCGTCATCGCCCGCGGCTGGGACGACTGCCTGAAGTCGCTCGACGACCTCGACGCCGCGCTCGCCGCGCACGACCTCGACGCCGACCCCTGCCTGATCACCGGCGAGGGCTGGATCGCCGAGGAGGCCTTCGTCACCGGCCTGCTCTGCTTCCTGCTGCTGCCCGAAGACCCGGTCGCCGCCGTCCGCCGCGCCGCCTACAGCTCCGGCGACTCCGACTCCCTCGCCTGCCTGACCGGAGCCTTCGCGGGCGCCCACCACGGCGAGTCGGTCTGGCCGCAGGAGTGGGTCGAGCGGATCGAGTACCGGGACGAACTGCTGGAGCTCGGGGCACTCTGGGACTGAGCGGTCGTGGATGAAATACGCGACCGCATCCAGCGGGGCGACTACGTGTCCGGCCAGAAGAGCACTGCGACCGAGCTTGAACGCGAGTTCGGCGTGACTCGGGTCACCACGCAGAAGGCGCTGACGGCGCTGAGGAAGGCTGAACTGATCCGCACCCGGTACGGCATGGGCTCGTACGTGAACGCCCCGGAACCTGGAGCCCCGAGGCGAAGTAGCCCAGCCCAGGCGGACCCGGACGGGCTCGATTCGGCTTAGCTCTCCATGAGGCGCAGGAACCGCAGAGGCGCCGTGATCCCTTCGGCTTCGAGCTGAGCCAGGAACCTCCGCAGTTCCTCGGGTGCGTACGCGCTGCGGTCGACGTCCATGGTGCCGATGCGTTCATCCAGTTCCAGCGCGTGGGCAAGATCCTTGACGTCGGCGCCCGTCAGTTCACAGAGCTGAGTAAGCGCGTCCATGAACGTCGCCTTCGTGGCCAGAAAGGCCGTTCGTGCGGCTTCGTTCAATTCCTCTTGTGCGATGGTCACTCAGCCAGTGTGGCACGTCCTCTCCGGGCCTTCCGGACGGCCCGGAGAGGGGTCATTCAGAGGCCGTTAGGCGACACCCGCCATGATCGGGCCCACGTCGATGCCAGGGCACGGTGCGGCGGGCTTGCAGTCGTTCCCACCGTTGCAGGTGGCGGCGCACATGGCGCCCCACACATCGTTGTCGACCGGGTGCCCGGCGGTCTCCAGCGCGGCCACGGTGCGCCGCACCTCGTCCGGGGTGCCGTAGTTCTCCGCCGGCTCGTGGTGGATGAACCGCCCGTCGGTCAGCGCGCCCATGAACGACACGTACTTGCGGGTCCGCAGCACGGCAGCGTGCCACACCTCGTCCATGTCCACGGTGAGCGCGTAGACGGCCGTCGGGTCGTCCGCGATCAGGGTCGCCCAGTCGCCCCACGCACTGACCAGCTTGCCGATGTACTCCGGCGAGAAACCGGGGTTGTGCTTCTTCACGTCGCTCGCGATGTTGGCCGCGTACTCGGCGAACTCGCCGTGCAGCAGCTCGGACCCGCGCGAGCGGATGACGCTGTCGGACATACTGCTGTTCCCTCCTGAGGGATGGCATCCGGCGGTCGAGCCGGATGGCGCGCCGAAAGCTGGCCAGAGCTAACGGTGCGCGGCTCCCCGGGGACATGCGACTGTCCCCGGGGATGCCCGCCTACTCGGCGGCACGGGGTCCCGCCCATCCACGACGGGGGATGCGCGTACGGACAGGACCACCGTTTCCGTACTGGGACGTCCGCCCACCTTTGGCTTCCGGGGCGGAAGTACGGGAGTTGGCGCCCGTCCCGACCGGAGTCTTGTTGCGACGTCCGAGCGGGACGGGAGTCTGTAGGTGTTACTCGGGGTTCGACGGCAGTCCCAGGCGACGCCGGTCAAGCGCCGTGCGAAGTTCCAGATGCCGAGGGGCCACCTGGGCACGTTCGTCGCGAATGATCTGGCGGCGCGGTGGGCTGAACATCGTTACCGGCCACATGAATTGGAGCCTGAGGCCCCAAAGCGTCTGGACGGCGACTACCGGGTGACTGATCCGGTGGAGTCACAGTCGACACCGGGACCGAGCAGTCACGCGGCAACCGGCGCGGCGACGTTCCGAGAGCGCTTCCGGCCGCAGACCTGAACGGCGGGTTCGTCCGGGTGCGTCCGCTGGTAGTCCGACGGCAGCAGGTACCCGAACCGACGACACTCGCACTGCCACGTGGTGATGCCGTCCGGTCCCGGCGGGTCGGGGTGGATCGGCTCACCGCACAGGCACCTGTCGCGCCCTCTCGCCGAGCCTTGAGCCGGTTTGTGCTTCGCCATTGCCGCTCCTCTGTGTCCACGGAGGGCTTGATGGTGTCTTGGAAGGTCGGTCCATTGCGACGCCACCGAGGCGTCTCTTCGGCGTCCTGACAAGGCGTCATTTCGGTGTCGTTCAGGAGGGGCCCGTCCTATGGTGGGGGTCATGACGACGCCGAACGAGACCCTGAGGGCCGTACGCCTTGGACTTCGCCTCAGCCAAGACGAGTTCGCGAAGCACCTGAGGGCAGTTGGGGCTGCACAGGGAGAACCCAATGACGCCAGTAAGCGCCTCGTGCAGCGCTGGGAGTCAGGGGAGGTCAGGTTTCCCCGCCCGGTGTACGTTCGAGCCCTTGAGGCTGTCACCAAGCTGCCCGTGGACCGCCTCGGCTTCGAGTCACCACAGCTACCGCCAAGGGTCAGCGCAGACGGTACGGGAGGCCATGACATGACAAGCGATGAATCGCGTGTGCCCGTGCAGGCTGCGCCCGCTCCTTCAGGTGAGGACTACTCCGGGGTGTGGATCAGCCACTACGAGTTTTTCAGCAGTAGCCGAGAGAACACGTTCACCGGCCTGCACCACGTCGTGCTGACCCAGAACGGGAATCGGATCACCGGTCGGTCCCTCCCCGGGGCGTCGTCCAATCCTGACTCACCGCTGTCGTTCGACCTCACTGTCGATCGGAACATCGTGACGGGCTCATGGGTGGAACAGACCGCACAGGACGGCTACTACCAGGGAGCGAGGTACCACGGCGCCATTCAGTTGCTGGTCGATCCAACTGGGCGGCGCATGGCCGGTAAGTGGGTTGGCTTCGGCAAGGAATTCGACGTCAACACTGGGCCTTGGGAGTTGCGCCTGTTGGACAAGTCCACGGCTGACGATGTCTTGAGTCGCTACAGCGTGCCGCCGGAGTCATAACGCGCCTCGACACAAGCGCGGAGAGCCCCTGTACCGACCACACCCAACATGGGCAGGACGGGCACGGGGGCTCTTGATTTCCGTAGTGCTCGGGACAGCTGGGCGAATCCCTCGCAGGATGCGGGATCCGGGAGACCCACGAGGAGACCGGCATCGAGATCGAGATCACCGGGATCGTCGGTACCTACACGAACCCGGGTGGACGCGCTCCCCATGGTCGCGAGCATCCGCAAGCGGCTCAATGACTGGCGGAGCGGACCGATTCCCATCGTCCGGTAGCCGCGGCGGAACCCGGAGGCGGGGTGCCGCGTCGAAGGGCCATGACGAACAGCAGCACCGGAACCCGTCGTCGCACGCCCCGCCGCCCGGCGGCGCTGCTCCTCGCCGCCGCGCTCGCCGCGCCGCTGATCGCCGGCTGCGGCAGCACCGGGGCCGCGACCGGCACGGAGGTGAGAGCCTCCGCGCCGGACGGCGGGGCCGCGGTCGATCCGACCCAGGTGGCGGCCACCGCGAAGGCCACCGACGCCTTCGGGCTCGATCTCCTGCACACCCTCACCGCCAAGCCGGACGACGCCGGACGCAACCTCGTGGTCTGCCCGTCCGGCCTGGCCGCCGTGCTCGCCATGCTGCTCCCCGGCGCTCGGGGCGCGACCGCCGACGAGCTCGCCAAGGCCCTGCACACCGACCTCGACCCGAAGCAGTACGCCCTCGCCACCGGCGCCCTGAACCGACCCGTGCCGACCACCGACGGGCTCACCCTGCGCCAGAGCGACGAGGTCTGGACGCAGCAGGGCTTCCCGGTGGAGCCCGACTACCTGGCCGGCCTCGCGGCAGCCTTCGACGCCGGAGTGCACACCACCGACTTCAAGAAGGACCCGGACGGCAGCCGCAAGGCGATCAACGCGGCCGTGGAGAAGGCCACCGAGGGGCGGATCAAGGACCTCTTCGCGGCGAAGGCGATCAACCCGGACACCCGGGTGGTCCTCACCGACGCGCTCTACCTCAAGGCGAAGTGGGCCTCCGAGTTCAAGCCCGCGCACACCGAGGACCGCCCGTTCCACAAGCTCGACGGCGCCACCCCGTCCGTCCCCAGCATGAGCCAGACCGGCGAGTTCAAGTACGCCGACGGCTCCGGCGGGATCGTCGGCGAGCCCTGGCAGGCCGTCGAACTCCCCTACAAGGACGGCAACCTGGCCATGGACCTGATCGTCCCGGCACAGGGCGGCTTCGCCGCCTTCACCAAGGGCCTGGACCAGCCCGAGCTGGACCGGATCCTCGGCGCCCTCGCCGAGCAGCCCGTCGACCTGCAGCTGCCGCGCTTCCACTTCGACACGTCCAACGAGCTCACCCCCGCGCTGCGCTCGCTCGGCGTCCACTCGGCCTTCGACAACGCCGACCTCAGCGGCATCGCCAAGGAGCCGCTCGTCGTCAGCACGGTGGTGCAGAAGGCCACCGTGCAGGTCGACGAGGAGGGCACCGTCGCGGCGGCCGGCAGCGGCGTCGGGGTCGGCGCCGCGGCGGCGCCCGCCCCGCGCCAGCCCGCCCAGCTGCACATCGACCGGCCGTTCCTGTTCCTGATCCGGGACACCTCCGGCGGGCGGCCGCTGTTCCTCGGCCAGGTCACCGACCCGCAGGCCAAGTAGGGCCGTTCACCAGGCCGGGTACCGCCCGCCGAGCGCCGGGTGGTGAGGGTCGCGGCTGCCGAACAGCACCAGCAGGTCGTCCGCGACCGTCAGCAGTTCGGCCCGCCCCTCGACCGCCCCGGCCCAGTCGGCGGGCAGCGCCGAGGCGCCGTACGCGGCCCCGACCAGGTTGCCGCAGACCGCGCCGGTGGAGTCGCTGTCCCCGGAGTGGTTCACCGACAGCAGCAGCGCGGTGCGCACCGGGTCGGGGTCGAGGGTGGCCGCCAGCAGCGAGTACACCGCGATGGCCAGGCACTCCTCGGCGATCCAGCCCAGCCCGACCCGCTCCACCGTGTCCGCCGAGGGCTCGGCCTCCTGGGCGAGCCGCACCGCCCGGGCCAGCGCCTGGACGGTCTCCTTGGACTTCGGCAGCTCGCGGATCTGCTCGACCGTCTCGCCGACCGCCGCCCACGGCTCCGCGCCGGCCGCCAGCCGCTCGACCAGCGCCGCGAAGGCGCCCGCCGCGAGGTAGCCGGTCGGGTGTCCGTGGGTGAGCTGGGCGCACTGCACGGCCAGTCCGAAGGACTGCTCGACTCCCAAGCGGGCCAGCCCGAACGGCGCCGAGCGCATCACCGTGCCGCAGCCCTTGGACCCGGGGTTGATCGGCCCCGGGCGCCCGATCGCGGACGGCGCCTCGAACACCGGGTGCTCGGACGTCCCGCTCAGGCACGCGTTGCCCGGCGCCCGCCGCGCGTACAGGAAGGGCCGGCCCAGCAGCCAGCCGTCGTACGGCCGGGGCTGCGGTTCGGTGTCCGGCTTGCCCTGGTACTGGGTGCGCAGCCAGCGCCGGTAGGCGCCGTGCACGGCCTCCGGAACCGAGCCGCCGCCGCCCGTCCAACCGCGGACGAAGCCGCGGATCAGGCCTTCGGCGGTGAACAGCGTCATCTGGGTGTCGTCGGTGACCTCCACCGGACCGCCGCTCCCGGACGGCAGCGCGGTCACGCCCTGCGGCCCGAACCGGTCCTGGATCTGGTGGAGTTGCTGGAACTCCACCGGCCAGCCCAGCGCATCGCCGATCGCGCCGCCGAGCAGCGCTCCGCGCACCCGGTCGCGGTACCCCGCTTCGGCCGCCGACTCCGTCACGTCGTATCCCCCTCGTTCGTGGCGGGATACGTTCTACCAGGCGGGCCGTCAGTTGTGGATCTCGCCCCGCCCGTGCAGCGCGGCGCGGTCGGCGGCGGCGCGTCCGGCCGCCCAGCCCTCGCCGTCGCTGACCCGCACCCGCTGCGAGACCAGCTTCGGGAACAGCCGGCCCACCTCCTCGTCCACCTTCGCCGAGCGGGCGGCCAGCGCGGGCAGCAGCCGCTCGTCCGGCAGCAGCTGCTCCTCGGTGCCGTCCTCGCGCAGGTGGCGGCCGGCCGCGGCGGCGCTGGTGGTCCGCTCGGTGGCGGTGGTCAGCCGCTCGCGGATCCGCGCCGCGTACGCGACCAGGAAGGACTGCCGGAACGCCTTGCTGCGGGAGTCCTTGCCGGAGCCGGCCTTGTTGAGCGCGTGGGTGGCCTGCACCAGCAGCGAGGTGTAGAGCAGCTCGACGCCGTCCAGGTCGCCGTCGAAGCCGATCACGGTGCAGAAGCCGTACTCCTTCGCCCACACCACCCGGCACCGGTTCGCCGCCGCGACCGCGTCCAGCAGCATCGTCTTGGGGCCCTCGTACGGGTTGTCCACGCCGATCCGCAGCGCCGCCGGGGTGTCCCGGTCGGCACCGGCGGCGGCCAGCAGGGCCTCGTCGATGCTGTGCTGGGCCATCAGCTGCTGGGCCTTGGCGGTCAGCGCCTCGGCCTCCTCCGGGTACTCGGTGGACTCGGCCTTGGCCAGCAGCGCCCGGATCCGCGCCAGCATCCGAGGCTCCCCGGTCACCGGCCCGGTGGCGTGCCGCGTCCGTACGGACTGCCCGGGCACCGGGCCGACCGGGGCGATCGGGGGCAGCCGGCCCCAGCTGCGCAGCAGCTCCAGGACGGCGGTGGCGAGCGCGAAGCGGTCCAGCCGGTGCCGGTGGGCGAAGGCGCCGAGGTACTGCTCGTCGGCCGGCCACCAGACCTCGGTCTCCAGCTCGCGAAGCTGCTCCTGCCAGCGCCGGTCCAGGCCCGCGGCGGGGTGGCGGCGGCCCTCGGCGGCGATCAGGTCCACCGCGAGCGCCAGGTGGACGGGCTTCAGCCGGCGCCGCACCACCCGCACCAGGTCGGCCGGGCGCCAGCCCGCCGACCAGCAGCGGCCCACGGCGGTGTCCACGTACCCCAGCAGCGCCCGACTGACCGCCGGCCACTGCCCGGCCGAGGCGGCCAGCAACGAGGCCCCGGTGTCCAGCGCGAGGTCCAGCCCCTCGTCCGGGGCGGTGAGCACCGACCGCACCGCCTGCTCCAGCAGCGGCCCGGCGTTCCCGCCCTGTTGCGCGCGCTTGCCCACGGTGTGTCCCTGCTCTCCTCGACGATGCCTCGACGGCCCGGCCTCTCCGGCCCATGATGCCGGAGTGGCCGAGCCGAACGCCTGGACGGCCAGGCGGACAGGCCTCAGCGCTCGATCGCCTTGGCCAGGATCTCCGGGGTGCGCTCCAGCAGCCGGGCGGCCGCCAGCCGGATGCCCAGGGTGGCGATCAGGCCGCCGTAGAGCGGGCCGACCAGCAGCACCGGCCAGGTCGGCCCGTCCGAGGTCAGCGCCCAGAGCAGGTAGCCGCCGACCGGCAGGGCGAGCAGCGCGACGCCGAACATCGAGCCGAACTGGTTGAGCAGGATCAGTCCGCCCTGCCCCGGGGCCGCGTTGCGCATCGGGTTGCTGTCGGCCGGCATGGTGTACGGCGCGAGCACGCTGAACACCGAGCCGAGCGCGACGCCGCAGCCGAGCATCGCCAGCGCG